>MEND01000165.1:4530-6759 GCA_001768975.1 Bacteroidetes bacterium GWA2_31_9
TTTTAACAACCGATGGAAAGGTGAGCGAAAAAGTTAGAAGTAAAAATATTGAAAAGGAGTATTATGCACAAGTTGATGGCTTAATTACTGATGAAGCACTTGAAAAGCTCAAAGTAGGAGTCGAAATAGGTATTCGCAATGTAAAATACCTAACCAACCATTGCAAAGCGTTTAGGCTAGAAACTGTACCTGATTTTCCACCACGCATCCGTAAAATTCGAGACGACCGACATGGACCAACTTGCTGGATTTCAATTACACTAACCGAAGGAAAAGAACGACAAGTACGTAAAATGACTGCAGCAGTTGGTTTTCCAACACTTCGACTAATTCGAGTTCGCATAGGAGATATTAAACTTGGAAATCTTGAGGCTTGTAAAGTAATAGAGGTTGAGAGCTTCTTTTAGAAATGACAAATTTCAACCGAGCTTGCGAGCTCAACGAAGTTAAACTTCAAAAATCAAATAAATCTCAAACTACAATTACCTAAAATCCAAAAGTTTTTGAAAATTGAAATTTATTTGACATTTGTTTTTTGTAGTTTTCTTACAAATACTATTTATTGTGAATAAAAAACACAGCGTTTCTTTAGAAAACTTCAAGAATGAGGCTTTCGCAGTTTTGAAAATAAGGAGTTTACAAGTGTAAATGCGATGTGTTGAGTTTTGTCGAAACAACTGTTTTCAATACCAGAGTAACGAAATTATTGGAGTTTTCTATGAAACACTATTTATTAATTTCTTCTTTCTTGATAAATGCTTTTTATTTATTTATTTTGCATATATCATTACATCAAAAATGTTTAAACTTTTTAAAATATTATCATTTATTATTCTATTTCAACCATCAGTAGAGTATTTTAGTCAAACTAAAAGTGATGTTTTGCAGTTTTCCTCAACAAAAAAAATTGAACATATTCATTATAAAATTAAAAATAAGAAAACTCCTGCTGAACCTTCAATAATTGCAAGAGGGCTTTTTAGATTATATAAATTCCTTATTTCCAGTCAGGATTCGCAAACCTGTGTTTTTGAGCCATCTTGTTCGCAATATGCAATTGAATCAGTATCAGAATATGGAATATTTGCAGGCACCTTAAATGCTTTCGACCGACTTACTCGTTGTAATAAAAATACTCCCGAAAAATATCCTGAAAAAACTAAAAATGGGAAATATGTTGATAAGATTTAAGATTTACAATTTAAAAATGAAACAAAATACCATATTTTCTCTATTCTTTTTTATTCTATTTTTTTACGTTCATTCTTTAAAATCACAGGATATTTTCAATCTCGAAAATTCTGAAAAATATGCTAATTGGCTCTTCGAAAACAAAGACTACAAGCTTGCTTCAGAAGAATTTGAAAGAGTTAATTTTATGTCTCCTGATAAAAAAGAAAATCAATTAAAACTTGTCAAATCGTATCGTTTAAGTAAAAATTATTTATCAGGAATAAATAAGGCAAAAGAATATTTTTCAAATTCAAATGAAAATATTTTTCTTGAAGAAGAACTAAAAATGTATTTACTTCAACGGAAACTTCAGTTAACGGATAGTTTACTAGGGCTTCAGCCCTTTCCCGCCAACAAAAAAGACTTTTATAAATTTGCATTTTTGCTTTTAATAGATTCACGAAAATTAATTATAGATAACTCTCTAGTTTTAAATTACGCTGGCAAAAAAGAAGAGTTAGAATTAATTGAACTGGGTATTAAGTATTCGCTCGAAAAGCATAAAAGTCCAGTACTAGCATCAGCCATGTCGGCAATAATACCAGGAAGTGGAAAAATATATGCCGGTGATTGGAAAAACGGACTCATGTCGTTTCTTTATGTTGTAGCTACTGGCTTTAATGCTTATCGCGGATTTCGCAAACATGGAATAAATAGTGGATATGGCTGGGTTTACTCTGGTTTAAGCTTTTGTTTTTATGCCGGAAATATATGGGGATCACAAAAAGAAGCTAAGAACTTTAACAAACGAAAAAGAAAAATACTTGAAGAAAAAGTGGATAATATTATTAGCAAATATTAATTAACTTTTTGGGTCAAAATTAGACTATGAATATCAAAAAGGCATATATTAAGGGCATAAGGTTTTGCTTTGAACTTACAGAAAAGCACATTAAGTACCATCTTTTTCCTTATACCATATTTCCTTTATACCTACTTACCCTTCTTCCTTCTACACAAATATTATTTGCTAAAAACGAAGAAAAAGTCGACATT
>MEND01000166.1:0-3274 GCA_001768975.1 Bacteroidetes bacterium GWA2_31_9
ATTATCACTAGATGGGTCTTGAAATGCTTTTGTATATGCATCTGAACCATACCCAAAATTACTTATTATTGAGGATAAATAATTATATGCTCCAAAATTTGTTGATGAGAAAAAAACACGTTCGTCTTCGTCGCTAAGTCCTTCAAATCCAACATCTTGATATTGTCTAGCTATTTCATATTTACTAAATGCATTAAATGAGGATTGGAAATTAGGAACTCTTCCCCAAATTGTAGTATCAACATTAATTACATTAGAAGATGTAGGTAATCCATTTTCAAATGATTTTCTATTATCTTTTAAAATATCTTCCGAAATTTCACCAATATTAATATACATTTCACCGCCAGAATGAGCTGTATCATAAACAAATGGATTCATTAGCCAGAATTCAATATTTTCAATATTCGCAAAATCAAAATTATGAATCTCTATTTTCCTCATTATTCCTGCCCAACGAGATGCTGGTTTTTTTAGATTTCCCAAATCATCAATTCCTGATGAAAATGTTGTAGGATTAACATCATAATTATATGAGCCTTTTTCTTCGGGGTAATATGCCAAATTAAGAACTGATATATTTGTTGGAATATTATTACGAGGAATTTTATTTGGGTAAATTTCTTTCTCAAAAATTTCCCTTACAAAATGATTTGATTGCAAATCAGGATTATCTTTTATATGTTGCGGTGTAGAAGAATTATTTCTTAAAAAAATTGGGTCAATACTGTACCATGCAAGTCTTGCTCTATTAAATCCAAACCCAATACTATCAATCAATTCGGATTCTGGAAATAAATCAGGTTGTTTTTGTGGAAGACTTGATATATACCAGCCTCCATAAGAGTGTATATCAAAAAAAGTTTTTTGTGGAATATCTTTTATGGTATTATTTTTAAATTCAATAATAAGTTTATTTGCATCTATATTACTATTATTGATATTAATACAATTAGTATTGTAATCTAAAGTATAATCTATATTTTCAGCTATTTGCCTTCCATTAGCAACAATCGACTTAATGCTTCCAACTGAAAAATTCTTATCTAAACATGTCTTATTCTCATTATTTTGAGAATAAGAAATTACACTTTTTACAAGAATAAAAAATACAACTAGAATTGATATTTTCAATGGTTATTTTAGATTTAATTCATACTAATCAAAATACAATTTAAAAGTGCTAATTTTTAATAATATTTCAAAATATTTAACCATTGAATTAAAATAAAGTGATTATTTTACTTTTGAAAATCCAAACAAACAAAAGACTTCCCATTAACCAAAAAGTGTTCAGTTTTGCTAATTAATTTAAAGCCCTTTTCTTTAGCAATTTTCTCAAATTCAAATTCATCAAGTATTTTAAAAACGCTTCCGATTTCTTTAACACTTTCTACTCCTGTAGGGCTAACAGAGGTTACATTATTATTTTTTTGAATTATTGCAATTAGAATTCCATTTTCTGAAATACAATTATACACTTTTTCAAGTCCAGTGTTAATGTCAATATATTCAAAAATTAGCGATGCCATAACCAAATATGCCTTAAAATCTGGCAATTCGTGGGTGTTTAAATCGCATTGAAATAATTTAAGATTTGTGATTTGTGTAGAATATCTGTTTTTACACTCGTCTAAATATTCCTGATTTATGTCGATGCCAATAACAGTTTTTGTTACTGAATTATTGATGTGTTCCAATCCATTTCCGCCACAAACTCCCAGTATTGCAATGCTTTCGGGTTTATATTTTTGAAGTTTTTCTTTGGTCAAATTGCTTAATAATTCCAACTGACCAACCAATGGATGATTCATGTGTTTTTCGTAATCTTTGAGCGGAATTTTAAGCCAAGGGTTCACTTTATTTCAGTTTTTTTTCCATTCTTAAATGTGGGATAAATACTTCTATAAATTCTTCACCAACAGAATAATATCCAAGCTTTTCGTAAAATGGAACTACATTTTTTCTTGCATTAAGAACTATTTTTGAGAAACCTTTTTGCAATAAAAATATTTCTGAAAACTCAACAAGTTTTTTTCCAATATTTCTCCCTTGATATAATTCATTTACTGCAACTTGACGCATTTGTATTTTAGAATCATTAATTTTTGTCAAAACAAGAACTGCAATTAATTTATTTTCATAAAAACATCCTAAATGAAAATCATCAATTTCTTCTTCTAAATTAAGGTCATAAATATTTAAACCTAAAGGGATTTTTAAAATTCTGTTACGTAATTCAATCTCTTGTTTATATTCAGAGGAATTATATACGATTTGTCTGGTAATTATTTTGTCAGTCATTTTGTCTAAAATTTAGGACAAGAAACCACATTTTGCTTTCTATTTGACTTAAGTTTAGGTCCTTGAAAGAATTCGTAAATAATTGATATTTCATGTGCTCCGCCTGTTGAGCCTAACAAACGTGATACAGTAAAATCGTAAGAATAACCAACAGCAAAATTTAAAGTTCTATATCCTAAAAGGAAAATTGCTGCATCAACATTACCATATCCAGTATTTGGATCTTTAAACAGAGGAATTCCTCTGTATCCAATACCTAATATCAATGGACTTTTCAGCCAATATCCGCTAAATGTTAATTGATTAAATTTGCGTTGCCGTTGATACATTACTGTAATTGTGGCACTTTCTTCATTAAAACGACCTAATCGCTTATTAATGTCCAATTTTATTCCGCCAAAAACAGTATATTTTACAGGAACACTACTTTGAACTCCCATGAAAGACTGATTAGATTTTAATAAGTGATCAACAGAGCCTCCTGCCCAATATTTTCGTGAATAAAAAACCAGCGAAGATGCAACATCTAAATAACCTGATTTAGTATTTGCTATTGTTTCAACAGAAGTTGGAGCATTTCCATTAATTGATATTTGATCTACAAAAGTATTTCTGGAAGGATCAACGCTACGTTGAGTATATAAAAAATGTAGCCCTGGTCTAGCATACCATTTATTATCAAGTCTCAGATTATATGAATATTGCCAACCAACATTTGTTGTACTTAATTTTCCAACTCCTGCCTGATCTCTTAAAAACAAAAAACCAAAACCACTTTTTAATTTTCGTACATATTGATCGGCTGAAAAAGCATAAGTAATAAATGCACCAGGTATTTTTGGCCATTGATCTCTGAAATTTAATGTAACCCTACTCCCATCTGTTGCTCCGGCATACGAAGGACAAAGATATAATGGTGCGGCATAAAATTGTGTAAATTGAGGATCCTGAGCTTGTAAGTTTAAAGTTC
>MEND01000166.1:3468-23505 GCA_001768975.1 Bacteroidetes bacterium GWA2_31_9
TTCTTTCTTCTCTTACCTTTGAATTTGGAACTTGAGGCTTGGAGCTTTATCAATGGTACAAAGTAACATCTCCAGCTTTAACTTGCTGAGTTCCATCTTCACATGTCCAGCGGGCTTTAAAAACATACACATCTTGCTGACATAATTTTCCGTTAAAATATCCATCCCAACCAACATTTATATCTTCACTGATGAAAAGCAATTGTCCCCATCTGTCATAAATTTCTAATTTATATTCAGAAACTTTTCTTTGAACCGGATGAAAAATTCTGTTGCTATAGAATGTTTCGTTTTGCCAATTTCCACCAAGGGCTCCTTCTTTAGTTGGAATAAATGCATCAGGAAATACCATTATACAACTTGTAACAACAGTAACAGCGTCTTTAATTGTTAATGAATCGTAACAAGCATTTTCAGACCAAGCCTCTAAAAATATATCATAAGTTCCTTCTTCAGAATAATTATGTATTGGCTCAACTTCGTTTGACGAAACTCCATCGCCAAAGTTCCATAAATAAGTTGCTCCACCATAAGTCCAGTTATAACAGTGAATTGGTTCTTCAAACATAGTTACAGTTTTTGGTGCTACATCAAATGCTACGCTTGGTTTTTCGTAAACGGTAACAGTTTCCTTATCGGATTCGTCATTCTGATAAATATCAGAAACTGTCAATTTTACAATATAAACACCTGATTGTAGATATTCATGTGAAGGATTTTCAATCGTATCAGTAGTTCCATCACCAAAATCCCATAAATAATATGTAGCAAATAACGACTTATTAATAAAATCAACAGTATGTGGTGGACAACCGCTTTCAGGTGGGTCAAAATCAGCTTGTGGGAAAGGTGGTTTTTGCTTCATATTAAATGATACTGTATCTTTGCAGCCATTAATGTCTGTAACTGTAATTATATATATTGTAGGGCACAATGAATTGCTCGTTGTACCAGTATAACCATTAGGAGACCATAAATATGAATAACTAGGTGTGCCACCGTTAGCACTTATAGTTAAATATCCGTTGCAACTTCCTATATCTGCTTCCATACTTGCAACTACTGAGGCAATTAACGAATCGGGTTGTGAAATAATTATTGTTGAATCGAAAGGACAATTATTATTATCGGTAATGCTTATAGAATATTGACCAGCAGTAATATTAGGCAAAATATTAGAAACACTTCCGTTACTCCATGAAAAATTGTAATTTGGAGTTCCTCCTGTTACATTCAATTGTATTTGACCGCTATTTTCGCCATAACAATTAACATTTTCAATAGTTGGTGCAACGCTAATCTGTGGAGATTCTGTAACATTCATATTTTTTATAATCGTACAACCATTTAGGTCAGTTGCAGTTACCTCATATAATCCGGAATATAAATTAGTAACGTTTTGTGTAGTGTTTCCGTAATTCCATTTATAAGTATAGCCAGAAACACCTCCACTCACATTTATTTCAACTGCTCCATTTGAATCACCATAACAAGTAACATTTGTAATAGAATTAGTCATTTGAAGTTCTGTTGGTTGAGTAATAGTTGTTACATTAACTGTACTACAATTATTTGCATCTGTAATTGTAACAGCATAATTTCCTGAACCAATATTTAATAAATCCTGAGTGATATTTCCCGGACTCCATTCGTAATAATAAGGCTGTGTTCCACCTGTTACAGAAATATCAATATTTGCATCTTGAAAACCATTACATTTTACATTATTAAAATCAGTTTTTACACTAAACGGAGCTGGTTGAATGATAGTTATGCTATTTTCAAACATACAACCTTTTATATCAGTTGCTGTAACTGTATAAGTGTCGGCAGAAATATTACTTATGCTAGAATTAGTGCTACCTGTACTCCATAAATATGTGTATGGAGCTGTACCTCCTGATGAAACTACATAAGCAGAACCATTTGATTGTCCATTACATAAAACATCTGAACCAGAAATTTGAAGAAGCATCGGCTTTATAGGTTCTGTAATAGTAATATTTGCGAAAGTACTACATAATAAAGAATCTTTAATTACTACTGAATAAATGCCATAATCGAGACTGTCTAAATCTTCTATTGTTTGTCCATAATTCCATAAATATGAATATGGAGCTGTGCCTCCAGAAACTGATAAATCAATACTGGCATCGCTTCCTCCTTTGCAGGAAACGTTAATTGTGGCAAAAGTCAAAGAAAGCTGATTAGGTTGGCTAACAATTATTTGACGAACAATTTTACATCCTTTAGAATCTGTAATTGTTACTTCATGAAGTCCTGTACTGATATTTGAAATATCTTCAGTAGTTTGACCTAGATTCCATAAATATGAATAATTAGGACTTCCACCAGAAACTGTCAAATTAATTAATGCATCGGAATATCCATAACAACTGACATTTGTCGATACAAATGATGCTTCAATACTGTCTGCTGGTTGAACTATATTAATTGAATCGACTACATCACAGCCATTTGCATCAGTAATAGTAACAAAATATAATCCGGCTGCAATATTTGACTGATCTTCGCTTGTTGCAAAATTGCTCCAAATATATGTATATGAGCCAGGTCCAGTTCCGCCTGTAACAGTTAAATTAATAGAACCATCAAAAATATGATAGCAACTTACATTTGTGCCAGAAACTGATGTTCTTATCAAATCGAACTCATTAACTTTATCATAATCAAAAGCTTTGCAATTATTAATATCTGAAACAGTAACAAAATATTGTCCTCCAGATAAATTAGATAAGTCTTCGGTTGTAGAACCACTACTCCAGTTATAACTCATTGGCAAATTAATACTTCCCGAAAGAGTTAAGTCAATACTTCCATCAGCCATTCCAAAGCAAGTAACATTTGTATGAGTAAGAGTCAAATCAGGTGCACCTAAATCGTTAACATTTACAGTTATTGTTTTAATACAACCATTCATATCTGTTACAGACACCGAATAAGCATCAGATGGAATGTCAATCAAGCTATCTAAGAAAGAACCTGTTGACCAATAATATGAATAGGGACTTACTCCTCCCGAAACTGATACTGTTGCCATACCTGTAGAATCGTTACATGCAGAATAAGTTGCAATTGGTGTAAGCGATATTTGAGAAGGCTGAGTAATTATTTGACTTAATGAAGTATCACAACCATTTGCATCTGTTATAGTTACTTGATAGGTTCGTGCATTTAGATTACTTAAATCTTGTGATGTTTGTCCATAATTCCAAGTATAAATATATCCTGGTGTTCCTCCTGAAACTGATAAATCTATAAATCCATCGCTACCACCATAACATGAAACATTTACTGAGTTAATACTTGCAATTATTTGAGATGATGGTTGATTAATATTTACACTTAAAGTTGTATCACATGCTTTTGCATCGGTTACTGTTACACTATAATTGCCAACAGTTAAATCCTGTATATCTTCGCTTGTAGAAAAATTATTCCATAAATAACTATAAGGTGCAGTTCCTCCACTAACAATAACAGCTGCTTCTCCATTATTTTCACCAAAACACGAAACAGGTGAGGAATTAATGTAAGCGACTAAAATTGAAGGTTCGGTAATTGTATAATTTGAAATATTTTCACAGCCAAGATTATCGGCTAAAGTAAGACTGTAATTGCCTGCAATTAAGTTGCTAACATTCTGAGACATTACGCCATTACTCCAAAGGTAATAATATGGCGATGTTCCACCACTTACAGTAATGTCAACAGCAGCATTATTTCCATATTTACATGATACATTTGTAACAACAGAAGTTACCAATATTGCATTTGGTTGGTTAATATTAATGCTTTTAACAGTATTACAGCCTTTTGAGTCAGTAACAGTAACTTCATAACTTCCGGCTGTTAATCCTGAAATATCTTCATTTGTAAAACCGTTGTTCCATAAATAGCTGTATGGTGGTGTTCCACCCGTAATAGTTAAATTAATTGCTCCATTATTGCCTCCATTACAACTTACATTAGTTTTTGATGTAGTTACATTTACAACCTGATTTGGTTGAGTTATGTTAATATTATCGGTTGCCTTACAAAGTTTAGAATCGGTAACAGTTACCTCATAATTTCCTGATGATAAATTAAATAAGTCTTGAACTGTTTGTCCGTAATTCCATAAATATGAATATGGTGATGTTCCACCGCTTACAGTCAAATTAATTGCTCCATTTGTTCCTCCATTACACGATACATACACTGGATCAAATTGAAGAGAAAGAACTTCAGGTTGTTCAATTTCAATTGTTGAAGAAGATAAGCATCCATTTTGATCGGAAACTGAAACTGAATAAATTCCGGCAGACAAAGCAGTTGCTGTAGCATTTGTTTGTCCATTTGTCCATAAATAATTATATGTTCCTATTCCTCCTATTGCTGAAACTGTTGCAGAGCCATCAGAATATCCAAAACAAGATGTATTATTATAATTTGAAATTGATGAAACAGGAGCTCCATAATCATTTACATTTATATAAATAAATTTCAAACAACCTTTGGAATCTGTTACAGTTACAGAATATGTTCCGGCAGAAAGACTCGAAATTGATTGACTTTGCGAGCCATTTGACCAAGCATAAAAATATGGAACTGACCCTCCAGAAACCGTAATACTAGCAGAACCATTTGACATTCCACATGTAGAATTTGTTTTAACTGGCGTAAGTATTATTGGATTTGGTTGCGAAATAATTATAGAATCAATTAAAATACATGAGTTTTGATCTGTTACTGTAACTTCATAATTTCCGGCAGTTAAATTGTCCAAATCCTGAGTTGTCTGCCCATAGTTCCAGTTATAATTGTAAGTTCCTGTTCCTCCGTTAATTGTTAAATTTATTGCACCATTACTTTGTCCATTACAAATAACATTTGCAACAATTGAAGACGATGTCAATGCAGTTGATGGCTCCTGAATATTAACAGTAGCAGTAATAAAGCAATTTTTTGAATCAGTAATTGTAACTGCATAATTGCCTGCATAAACATTAGTTAAATCTTCGGTTACTTCTCCATTACTCCAATTATAGCTATAATTTACAGTTCCACCAGAAACAACAAGCTCTGCAATTCCGGTTGAAGCTCCTTTGCATAAAACATTAACAGGTGTTATTACAGCAGTTAATAATGCTGGTTCAGTAACAATTGCATAAGCATTTATTCTGCAATTATGATTATCTGTAACAGTTACAATGTAAGTACCCGAACTTACAGATGATAAATCTTGTGAACTTTGTCCATAGTTCCATGAATACAAATAAGGATTTGTTCCTCCTGTTACTGTTAAATCAACAGTTCCATCGTTATATCCAAAGCAACTTACATCACCTTTAACAACAAATGCATTTAATGCTGTTGGTTGAGTTATTGTTATATTCTGTACACTTCTGCATGAGTTTGCATCTGAAACAGTTACCGAATAATTTCCTGCATAAATATTACTTAAATCCTGCGTAGTCTGACCAGAACTCCATAAGTAACTATATCCAGCAGTTCCACCAGATACTGATAAATTAATAGAAGCATTACTTTCACTATAACAAAGTACATCAACACTACTATAAGAAGTCGAAAGTGCATTTGATGGCTGTGTAATAGCAATATTTCCAGAATTTAATTTACATCCATTATTATCAGTTATAGTTAATAAATAGTTTCCTGCAACAAGATTTGATATATCCTGAGAAGTAGTACCATTGTTCCAAATATATGAATATGCTGGCGTACCACCTGCTACCGACATATCAATTAATCCTGTTGAATCGCCGTAGCACTTTATGTTAGTGGAATTATAAGTAAAACTCAAAGATGCTGCTGGTTGAGATATGGTTGCAGTAGCATAAGCTTTACATTGGTTTCCGTCAGTTATTGTAACAGAGTAAATTCCTGATATTAATGTATCAATATCTTGCCATGTTTGACCATTTGCCCAGAAATATGAATACGGCGAAACTCCACCACTTATTGATAAATCAATTAATCCATCATTACCATTTTTACATTTTACATCTGTAGAATTGACACTTGCGGTTAATATGGTTGGCTGAGTAATATTTGTATCAGCTGTTAACAAACAACCATTTGCATCTGTTACTGTAACCTGATAATTTCCTGCAATTAATCCATTTAAATCTTCTGAAGTTTGACCAAGATTCCATTTATAAGCATATCCTGAAGTTCCGCCTGAAACCGTTAAATTAATATTACCATCGTTACCATTATAGCATTTTACATTATTAGTATTTAAACTAAATGATAATGCCTGAGTGGGTTCTGAAATTGTTTTATTTAATGTTGCAGTACAATTATTTAAGTCGGTAACTGTTAATGAATATATCCCTCCGCTTATATTATTTATATCTTGTGTAACTGCTGAATTACTCCAGTTATAGTTATAAGCTTGCGTACCACCAACTACTGAAACATTAATAAAACCATTTGCAAATCCGTTGCAAGTGACATTCTTTGAAGTATCTGAAATAGTCAATAATGCTGGTTCTTCAACTGTAACTGACTTAGTCGATTTGCATCCATTATTATCTGTAATTGTAATACTGTAATTACCTCCTGAAATATTAGTCAAATCTTCGGTAAAATCATTATTGTTCCACAAATAAGTATATGGAGTTGTGCCTCCCGAAACATTCATATCAATATTTCCATTTGACAATCCAAAGCAAGAAACGTTATTGTATGTAAATGTTACACTTGGAGATCCAGCATCGCTAACATTTATTGTAATAGATGATTTACAGTTGTTTGCATCTGTAACTTCAACCGAATAAGCTCCGGCAGATAAGTTACTTATTGTTGTTGAAGTACTTGTAGTGTTCCATAAATATAAATATGGAGATGTGCCTCCTGTTGCAGAAATACTTGCAGATCCATTCGACATTCCACATGTTGAGCCTGTTTGTCCGGGAGAAAGAATAATTTCGTCAGGTTCAGTTATAGTTGTTGAAAGAAAATCTGTACATCCATTTTTATCAGTTATTGTAAGTTCATATAAGCCAGCAACTAAAGCAGAAATTGAAGAAGTAGTTTGTCCATAATTCCACATATATGAGTATGGGCTTGTTCCTCCAACTACTGTTGCACTTACAAATCCATTATTTCCATCATAACAAAGGACATTTGTTTGAGTTGAAGAAGTTGCCAGAGCCATTGCAGGTTGAGAAACAGTTGTGCTTACAATAGATGTACAAAGTTTAGAATCTTTTATTGTTACTGTATAAGTGCCTGCTAATAAAACTGATATATCTTCACTTGTTTCTCCATTACTCCATACATAAGAATAAGGCAAAGTTCCTCCTGATACAGATAAAGCAATACTTCCTGTATTTCCTCCAAAGCACTTAACGTCAGTAGCTAAAGTTGAATATAAAAGACCTGTTGGTTCAGTAACAGTGTAAGACGAAATTTTTATACAATTATTAGAATCTGTAATTGTAACAGAATAAACTCCTCCAAATATATTTGAAATATCTTCACTTATTGCTCCATTACTCCATGAATATGAATATGGCGATGTTCCTCCTGAAACTGAAATATTAACAGCACCATTACTCTGTCCGTTACAAGTACTATTTGTGATAGAAGCCTGAATTTGAATTGGTAATGGCTCTGAAACGAAACCAGAAGTAATTGATTTACATAAATTTATATCAGAAACTGTAACTTCGTAAAGTCCTGCAATAATTCCTGTTAAATCTTGACTTGATTGACCAAAATTCCAAATATAAGTATAGCCAGGAGTTCCACCAAATACAGATAAATCTATTGAGCCATTTGAGCCACCATTGCAACTTACGTTTGATTTTGTTAATGATAATGTTACAGGAAATGCAGGCTCTGTAACAGTTACGCTTGAGTATGCTTTACAATTATGTGAATCTGTTATTGTAACATTATATTGCGAAGCAGCAAGCCCCGAAATATCTTCTGTATTTGTACCATTTGACCATTGATATAAATAACTTGGAGTACCTCCAGAAACTGTTAAATTCGCTGAGCCAGTGCTATTTCCTTTACATTTAACACTAACAGTAGAAATATTTCCTAAAAGCACAGCAGGTTCGTTAATAGTTACCGAAGAAGTTGACAAACAATTGTTTTCATCTGTTACAGAAACATAATAAATGCCTCCATTTAAACCTGTTGCGGTTGTTGTTGAAGCTCCTTGAGACCAAGCAAAAGTGTATGCTCCTGTTCCTCCAACTGCAAGTACTGTAGCTGCTCCATTAGCATTTCCATTACAAGTTACATCAGTTGTAGAAACAATATTACAAGATGGTGCTCCTTCGTCGTTTACAGCAATCGAAGCACTTTTATTACAACTTTTATTATCGGTTACAGTTACTGAATATAAACCAGAAGGGATATTCACTAATGCAGAAGTATTTATTCCATTTGACCATAAGTACGAATATGGGATTGTACCCCCGGTTGCAGTAACTGAAGCAGTTCCATCAGCAACTCCGCATGTAGAATTTGTTTGAGTTGTTGTTAATAATAATTCTGTTGGTTGAGTTACTGTAACAGAATTTGATGTAGTACAAAGATTTATATCTGTAATTGTAACTTCATAAACTCCCTGTTGCAAATTACTAATATCCTCACTTGATTGTCCATTATTCCAAGTGTATGAATAAGATGGAGTTCCGCCAGAAACGGTAATATTTATGTTTCCATCATTGCCATTATAACAACTAACATTACTAACAGTTGAAACTGCTGACAAAGGCAACGCAGGTTCAGTAACGGCAGATGATTTAGCAAATGAACAAAGATATGAATCGGTAATTGTTACGGTAAAAATGCCAGCCTGAACATTTGTAATATCTTCAGTAGTTGTTCCATTACTCCATACAAAAGTATATGGGGGAACTCCTCCTGCTGGTGTTAAATTTAAACCTCCTGTTGAATTACCCTTACATTTTACTTTAGCTTCAATAAATGTTGCAGATATTGCAGTTGGCTGAGAAATAGTTACACATGATGAAGATGTACAATTTTTTGAATCAGTAACTGTAACACAATAATTTCCGGCAGTAATATTATTTAAATCTTGTGAAGTCTGTCCAAAATTCCAAGCATAAGTATATGGAGAAGTTCCACCGTTTGATGTTAAATCTGCAATTCCTGAATTTCCTCCAAAACATTTAACATCAGTTTTTGCAATCATTGTTGTTAAATCCGAAGCTGGTTCTGTTATCGTAAGATTTGAATATGCTTTACAGTTTTTTGTATCAGTTACGGTAACTGAATAAATGCCTGCCGGAATGCCACTTACATCTTCAGTTATTTGTCCAAAATTCCATAAATATGCGTAAATTGGAGTTCCTCCTGTTACTGTTAGATTTACAGAAGCTGTTGAATCGCCTTTACACCCAACATTTACAACAGAATAAGTTGAAGTTAAGATATTTGGCTGAGTAACTGTAGTTGATGCTACATTTTGACATAAATTACTATCAGTAATTGTAACAGAATAAATTCCTGCTAAAATATTTGCTAAATCCTCTGACGTTTGACTATTACTCCACAAATATGTATAAGGGCTAGTACCCCCCGAAACACTAAGATTTGTTGCTCCATCTGAGTTTCCATTGCATTTTACATTAGTTACAATTATACTTGATGAAATTGCTGAAGGCTCAATAATCATTGTATTATTAAAAGATTTACAAGATTTACTATCTGTAACAGTTACCGAATAATTTCCAGCAACTATATTTGTTAAATCTTGTGTTGTTAATCCATTACTCCAATAGTAAGTGTATGGTGATGTTCCTCCTGCAACACTTAAATCTATTGACCCTGAATTTCCACCGTTGCAAAGTACATTTTGAGATGTGTATGAATTGGATAATGCAGCAATTGGCTGTGTTACGGTAACTGTATTATAAGTTTTACACAATTTTGTATCAGTAATTGTTAAACTGTAAACTCCTGATGGAATATTTTGTAAATCTTCAACTATTTGACCTGAACTCCAATTAAATATATAGGGAGGTGTTCCTCCAAAAACATCAAGGTAAATATTCCCTGTTGAATTTCCAAAACATGCAACATTGTTAACTGTGGATGTTGCAAATAAAGTATCTGGTTGTGTAATGGTTATGGTTGAATAGGAATTACAACCAAGTGTATCTGTAACTGTAACTGAATAATTTCCAAATCCAACATTAGTTAAATCTTGTGTTGTTTGTCCTGAATTCCAAATATATAAATATGGCGAAGTTCCTCCCGAAACAGATAAATCAGCATTTCCGTTTAATTCGTTATAACAATTTACATTTGTATTTACTATTGATGAAGTTAATACTAATGGTTGTGTTATAATTACTGTTCTATATGATTTACAAAAAAGTGAATCAGTAATAGTTACTGAATAAGTGCCATATATGATATTTAGTAAATCTTGTGTTATTTGACCATTACTCCAATAGTAAGTGTATGGCGATGTTCCTCCTGCAACACTTAAATCTATAAAGCCAGTATTTCCACCATTACAAGCAACATTTTGTGATGTGTATGTATTTGTTAATGCTGCATTTGGCTGAGTTACAGTAACTGTATTATATGTTTTACATAATTTTGAATCGGTAATTGTTAAACTGTAAACTCCTGATGGAATATTCTGCAAATCTTCTATTGATTGACCTGAACTCCAATTAAATGTATAACTTGGCGTGCCTCCAAATACATCTAAATAAATATTACCTGTTGAGTTTCCAAAACATGCGACATTATCCACTGTACTAGACGCATATAAAGTATCTGGTTGTGTTATAGTTACACTTGATACTATTGTGCAAAGATTTGCATCTGTAACTGTAACTGAATAATTTCCAAATCCAACATTAGTTAAATCTTGTGTTGTTTGTCCTGAATTCCAAATATATGAATATGGCGAAGTTCCTCCCGAAACAGATAAATCAGCATTTCCATTTAATTCGTTATAACAATTTACGTTTGATTTAACTATTGATGATGTTAATACTGTTGGTTGTGTTATGGTTACTGACCTATACGACTTACAACCAAGTGTATCTGTAACAGTTCCATCATAAATACCGGATGCTAAATTTGATAAATCTTGTGTTGTTTGTCCATAATTCCACAAATATGTGTATGGACTTGTTCCTCCTGTTACTTCTAAATCAATTGAAGCATTATTTCCACCAAAACATAAAACATTCTGACTTGTATATGAAGTTGTTAGTGCTGCAACAGGTTGAGATATTGCAATTGTATCATATGCCTTACAATTATTAAAATCTGTAAGTATTAAAGTGTAAGTTCCTGCTGCTATATTTGAAAGGTCTTCAGTAATTTGTAAAGAATTCCAAACATAAGAATATGCTGGAGTTCCACCGTGTGTAGTAATATTAACCGAACCAGTTAAACCACTAAAGCATGAAACATCAACAGATGTATGAGTTGTATATAAAGAATCTGGTTGTGTAATGGTAACAATAGCTGTTGTTTGGCAATTATTAGCATCAGTTACTGTTACACCAAAAATTCCGGCAGTTTTATTAGTTAAATCTTGCGTTACACTTCCATTACTCCATAAATATGAATAAGTTACGATTCCACCTGTTACTGTTAAATCAATTGCACCATTTGTTCCGTTATAACAGCTTACATTAGTTTTGGTAAAGCTTGTTGCAAGTGCTGCTGCCGGCTGAGTAATGGTTGTTGAATAAATAGATTGACACGAATTATCATCAGTGATAATTACTGAATAATTTCCGGCAACAATATTAGTTAAATCTTCAATAGTGGCTCCATTTGACCAAGTATATGTATAATTAGGTGTCCCTCCAGAAACTATAAGATTTATATTTCCAGTAGCTTGTCCAAAACATTTAACATTGCTAATAATTGCCGTTGAGGTTAATAACGGCGGTTCTGTAATTGTAATGCTATTATATGTAGCACATTGATTAACATCTGTAACTGTTACATTATAAGAACCTCCTGAAATATTATCTAAATCTTGAGTCGTTGTTCCATCATTCCATAAATATGTATAAATTGGAGTACCTCCACTTACAGTAAGATCAACTTGTCCATTATATTGTCCATAACAATTCAAATTTGTACCAGTTATTGATGCAGATAATTGTGTTGGTTGTGTAATTGTATAAGATGAAGTACCTGTACATAAATTTGCATCAGTAATTATAACTGAATAATTTCCAGCAGCTAAAGAAGACGCATCTTCTGAGGTTTGCCCATTATTCCATAAATATGTATATTGAGGAGTCCCTCCCGATGGAGTTAGATTAATACTTCCTGTTGCTCCGCCATTACATTTTACATTCGTAATTGAAGAAGTTGATGAAATTGCTGTTGGTTGTGTTATTGTTGTTGTTACAGTTGTAGTACAACCATTATTATCAGATACAGTTACTGTGTAATTTGCAGATGCAAGATTATTAACATCTTCTGTACTAAAGCCATGAGACCAAGCGTAAAAATAATTTGGAGTTCCTCCCGAAACAGATAAATTAATTGAGCCATTGCTTAAACCAAAACACGAAACATTTGTTTTTGAAATACTTGCATTTAGTGCTGATGCAGGTTGATTTACAAAAATAGAACCACTTGTAGTACATAGATTTGCATCTGTTACTGTTACTTGATATGTATTACTTTGAACATTATTTAAGTCTTCAGATATTTGTCCAAAATTCCATAAATACGAATAATTTGGAGTACCTCCGCTAGCAGTAATATTAACATTTCCATCAGAACCACCATAACAATTAACATCTGTTTTTGTTATATTAACAGTTAATTGAGTAGGTTGTGTTATTGTAACATTAGCAACATTTTGACATGCTTTTGAGTCAATAATTGTAACACTATAATTTCCTGCTATTACATTATTCAAATCTTCTGTTGTTGATGCATTTGACCACAAATATGTATATACAGGACTTCCTCCACTTACTGTTAAATTTGCTGCACCACCATTAGCACCAAAACATTTAACATTAGTTCCTGTAATTGAAGAAGTAATTGCTGTTGGTTCTGTTATTACAGTTGAAGATACAAGTTTACAAGCATTTGCATCTGTTATTGTAACTGTATATGAATTTGCAATTAAATTTGAAATATCTTCTGTAGTTTGAACATTACTCCATAAATATGTATATCCGGCTGTACCACCTTGAACCGTTAAGTTAATAGCTCCTGTACTTGCTGAAAAACAGTCAACATTGGTTTTTGAAATACTGCTGATTAGAGGCAAAGGCTCAGTTAATGTAACACTTGCAGTGGCTTTACAAGATATATCATCAGTTACTGTAACTTCATATATTCCAGCTAATAAACCTGTTATATCTTGACTTGTAAGTCCTGTATTCCATAAATATGTATATGCTGGGCTTCCTCCTGCAACAGATAAATCAATTGACCCATCTGTGCCACTTTTACATTTAACATTTGTTTGAACAACTGTTGGTGTTAAAGTAACTGCTGGAATACTTATAGTTACTGATTCTACTAATGTACAAGAATTAACATCTGTAATTGTAACTGTATATATTCCTGCATTCAAGTCCAATATATCTTGTGAAGTTTCAGCATTACTCCATAAGTAAGAATAATTTACTACACCACCATAAACTGATAAATCAATAAATCCTTTAGAACTTGCATCACAAATATTTGGTGCATAAACAGTTGTTGTTAAAGCATCAGGTTCTTCAATCGATACTGATTCTGTTGACATACAACCATTTATATCAGTAACAGTTACAGTATAAGTTCCTCCTGATAAATTTTGTTGAGTAGTTGTAGTACTTCCTGCAGACCATAAATATGTAAATGGACCTAAACCACTACTTACATAAACAACTGCTTTACCATTTCCATCACCATTACATTTTACATCAGATGCAAACGAAATACTAATTGTTGGACCTCCAATATCGTTAATATTTATCGTTTCAATTTCTGTACATAAGTTATTATCTGTAATTGTAACTGTATAAGCACCAGAGGCAACATTGCTTATAGAATTTGTAATCGAACCATTTGACCAAAGGTAAGTATATGGCGAAGTTGCACCCGTTACAGTTATTGATGCTGACCCAACAGATGAACCACAATTTGTATTTGTAATACTTTCTGTAACTGAAAATGCCGAAGGTTCTGTAAGTGTAGCAGAAGTTGTTTTTATACAAGAATTAGCATCAGTTACTGTAACATAATAAGTACCAGCCTGTAAAATACTAATATCTTCAGTCATTGAACCATTTGACCAAACATAAGTATAAGGTGAAAGACCTCCCGATGTTGTTAAATTAATGGAACCAGTAGCTATATTATTACAATTTAAATTTGTAAGAACAGATGATAACGCTAAAACAGTTGCAGGTTGAGATACAGTTACTGAAGATGTAGCAGTACAATTATTTACATCTGTAACAGTTACAGAAATTGTTCCAGCAGCCAAGCCAGTAACTCCAATTGTTGTAGCACCGTTCGACCACAAGTATGTATAAGGTGCTGTTCCTCCAATTGCTACACATTCGGCGGAGCCATCTGCTCCATTTCTACATTTCAAATTAGTTGAATTTATTGAAACAGAAAGAATATCAACTGGTTCGGAAATTATTATAGAAGAATATGCAGTACAAGAATTTGCATCAGTAATTGTAACTTCATAAATATCATCTATTAAGGAGCTAATATCTTGTGTATTTTGCCCAGTATTCCATAAATATGTATATGGAGCAATTCCGCCACTTACAGTTAAATCAATAGAACCATTATTGCCATTCTTACAATTAACATTAACTTTAGTAGATGATGTGGTAATTGCTAGTTGCTGTGTTATTGTAACGGAAGATGTTACTTTACAAAGTTTTGCATCGGTAATTGTAACTACATAAACACCAGCAAATAAATTTGAAATATCTTCTGTAATATGTCCAACATTCCATTGATATGAATATAAAGGAGTTCCACCAGAAACAGTTAAATTTGCTTCTCCATCAGAACCTCCAAAGCAACTTACTGCTGAACCAATAATTGATGCTGTAAGTACAGTTGGCTGTGTAATTGTAGTTGAAGCTACAAAATTACAAAACTTAGTATCGGTAACCGTCACAGTATAAACTCCTGCAGCAATATTACTCAAGTCTTGAGTTGCTTGTCCAGTATTCCACAAATAAATATAAGGTGGAGTACCACCTGAAACTGTTAAATTAACAGCTCCACTGTTACCTCCGTTACATTTTACATTTGTTTTTGAAATCGTGGCTGTTAGTGCTGATGCCGGTTCTGAAATAGTTATAGCCGACGATACTGTACAAGACTTTGTATCTGAAATAGTAACTTCATACACACCTGCACTAATGTTTGTTAAATCCTGTGTAATTTGACTAAAATTCCAATTATATGAATAATTTGGAGTACCACCTATTACTTCCAAATCAATAGAACCATTTGTGCCTCCACTACATGAAACATTTGATCCTGTAATACTACTAACTGCAAGAACTGCAGGCTCTGTTATAGTAACTGAAGCTGTTTTTATGCATAAGTTAGCATCTGTTACTGTTGCTGTATATGCCGAAGCAGGTATATTATTTAAATCCTCGCTATTTTGACCTGAGTTCCATAGGTAAGAATAAGGCTGAGTACCTCCTAAAACCGTTAAATTTATTGAACCATTTGATGCCCCAAAGCATTTAACATTTGTAACCGACAAACTTGTTACAAGAGCCGCCGCAGGTTGAGTTACCGTAACCGATGATGTAGCCTGACAACTATTTGCATCAGTTATAGTTACAGAATATACTCCTGACAAAATATTATTCAAATCTTCAAAAGTTTGCCCACTTGACCATAAGTATGAATATGGCAAAGTGCCTCCAGAAGCAATTAAATTTATTGCTCCATCTGAACCTCCATAACAATTGACATTTCTGGCAATTAAAAATTTAGTTATTTGTGAAGGTTCAGAAATAACAATTGAAGAATTGCTGATACATCCATTATTATCAATTACAGAAACATTGTAAGTTCCACCGGCTAAACCCGTAACAGAAGTTGTTGCTCCTCCACTCGACCATTGATATGAATATGGAGTTATTCCACCAGAAGCACTAATTGATGCAGAGCCATTTGCAGCACCATAGCAAGTTACATTTGAACTTGATAGAACAGTAATCGAAGGTGCATTTGTATCAAGAATATTTAATGTTTTTGTATTCAAACATGAATTTGCATCAGTTACAGAAATTGTATATGCTCCTGCACTTAAATTTGTTAGTGAACTACTTGTTGAATTATTTGACCATAAATAAGTATATGGACTTAAGCCACCCGAAATTGCTACATCAGCTGTCCCAGTGGCACTTCCACAAGTAGAATTTGTTTGAGCTGAAGTTATAATTATTTCAGATGGTTCAGTTAATGTTGCAGAAGCAATAGCAGTACATAAATTTGTGTCAGTTATTGTAACAGAGTAATTCCCTGCTTGTAACGAAGTAATATCCTCATTTGTAAGTCCATTAGACCATAAATAAGTATAACCAGAGGTTCCGCCAGAAACTGATAAATTTAAACTTCCATTTGATGAATTATAACAAGATAGGTTTGTTACAACTATTGAAGCAGAAAGATTGTTCAATGGCTCTGAAATACTTGTTGACGCAGTTGCACTACAACCATTTGCATCTGTTATAGTTACAGAATAACTTCCTACGGTTAAATTAGATATATCTTCAGTTAAAGCTCCATTCGACCATATAAAAGAATAGGGAAAAACACCACCAGAAACATTTAAGTTGATTGATCCATCATTATTCCCTTTACATTTAACATTATAAGGTAAAAGTACTGCCAAAATTGCAGAAGGTTGAGTTAATAATATTACAGATCTATTCTCACAGAAAGAACTATCTGTCAAAGTAACATTGTAATTTCCTGAGTATAGATTTGATAAGCTAGCTGTTGTTTCACCTGTATTCCAAATATAGCTGTAAGGCAATGTCCCTCCTGATGGATTAGTTAAAATGCTACCATCATTTCCTCCAAAACAAGATATGTCAATATGTGATTCATTAATAATAAGACCATTAGGCTCATTTACAAATACAGTCGATGAGGTTGAACAATTATTAATATCAGTAATTGTAACATTATATGTTCCAGCTCCAATACCATCAATATCTTCACTTATCTGTCCAATGTTCCAATAAAATGAAAAATATGGTGTTCCTCCAAAAACTGAAATGTCTATTGCTCCATCTAAATTCCCTAAGCAATTTGCATCTTTCACAACTACATCCATTTGAATGTCATTTTCAGGTTCGTAAACCTCTGTTGATGAAGTAGTAATGCAGCCATTAGAATCAGTAACAGTTACAGAATATGTTCCAGACTGTACATTATAAATATTTTGAGATGTTTCAGAATTATTCCAAAAGAAAATATAAGGAGATGTACCACCACTAACTGATAAATTTATATAACCATCAGCTCCTCCTTTGCAACTAACATTATTTCCAATTGCATAAGCACTTAAAAATATTGATGGTTTTTCTACTTCAGCTTGATATGTAACATTACACATATTACTATCATAAATAGTTACAGTAAAAATTCCAGCAATTAAATTATTTATATCAGCAGTTATAGCACCATTGCTCCAAGTATATGAATAAGGAGAAGTTCCGCCACTTACTGTTATATCTATTGCTCCATCATTTCCTTCAAAACAACTTATGTCTGAAATTAAAGCTGAAACATCAAAAGTTGAAGGTTCATAAATTGTTACACTTTCTGTTGCACTGCATCCTATATTATCGGTAACAATAACGGAATATACTCCTGTTGTTAAAGAGCTAATATCCTCTGTAGTAAATCCATTACTCCAATTATATAAATAAGGTGCGATTCCACCACTTATTGTAATATTAACAGAACCATTTTGTTCTCCAATACATTTTACATTAGTCCCAGTAATATTAACGAAAAGATTCGTTTCCTCAATTATTCTTATAGAAGCACTTGATGTACAAGCACTACTATCTGTTACAGTTACGCTATAAGTTCCACCACCAACTGTAATCGAAGATGCCATAGCTCCACTTACGCCATTTGACCATTCATAAAATGCAAAATTATTTCCGGGGCTAAGTGTTACAGTTTGACCAAAACAAATTGAAGTATCATTTCCAAGAGAAATTGGAGGGTTATATGCTACATATATAGAATCCCTTTTCGAAGAACAATTAATACTACTTGCATCAACCCAGTACCAGCCAGAATCTTGAGCAGCAATAGTTTGAGTAGTATCACCAGTGTTCCAAAAATACGAATTCCATTCAGCACCGGCATCAAGTAAATATCCACAGCCATTAAAAGATGAATTTATTGTCGCTGCATTAGCAGGAACTGATGTAATTGTATAAGTATTTCCATTTCCTCCAGGTTTACAAAAAATTATAGTATGCGGACCTTGTCCACTCATACATACAGGGACATCGGCGGGATATTTTGTTGTGTCGCAATAATCCCCAACTGTATTCATTAATTGCCACTCTAAATTTTGTGGTAAAGCACCATCAGTAACACTAAAAATGATACTTCTTGCTGAACTGTGTAATGTTAAAATAAACTTAACACAACTGTTCGGGGGATTATTATAACTACAACAACTGCCATCTCTGTCAACTCCTGCCTGAGTCCAAACAGCACTTGGGTCGCTTGATAAGTCAACAACAAACACAGGAACAGCTCCATCACAAGCACCACTTTGTGCATTTAAACCCCTTGTCGAAAGCACAAGAAATATTATAATCAAAAATATATTAATCAGCACATTGGCTAAATACATCTTTGCAAACAGTTTCATATTTGCAAATTGTAAAATAGGATTAATATTTTTTAATATTTTTTTCATTTCTTCATTTCAATTCGTTAAATCACACATTCAATTCGTTCACCCCCTGCCTTTGTCAGGTGTTTTCACCTGACAATTCATTTATAAAGTACAATTTATTTTTCAGAACCGAACAATTTAACAATATAACAATTTAACAATTTAATTTCAACTCTTTTAATTAATATTAATTTCACTAACACTTACACATGACATACTATCAGTAACAATTACCTGATAATTACCAACCGTTAAGCCTAAAATATTACTAGATATTTGCCCATTACTCCAAATAAAAGTATAAGGAGGCATACCACCTGTAACATTCAAACTGATACTACCGTTGCTACCTCCAAAACAAGTAATATTATTAATAGTAGCATCAACAATAATTTCATCAGGCTGATTAATTGTAACCGAAGCAGTCTCTATGCAACCATTGTTGTCGGTAATTGTAACTGAATAAATTCCTACTCCAATACCATTAATATCTTCTGTTATTTGTCCAATGTTCCATAAAAAAGTATAATCTGGAGTTCCTCCAGAAACTGTTAAATCTGCAGTACCCGTAACAGTTCCAAAACAATTGGCATCAGTTTTAGTAATAATAGCGGTTAAATTTGTTGATGGTTCTGAAATTGAAACAGTTGCAGTTGTTGTACAAAAATTTGCATCAGTAACAGTTAAATTATATGTTCCGGCAATTAAGGTTGAAATATTTTTTGTAGTTGTGCCGTTTGACCATAAATAAGTGTATGGAGAAGTTCCACCAGAAACTGTTACGTCTGAACTTCCATTATTACCTCCCTTACAGCTAACATTATTAGCAATAATATAAGCCGATAGTGCAGCACTAGGTTTTGTTATTGTAGTAGATGCTGTAGCTGTACACAAATTTGCATCGTAAATTGTAACAATATAAATTCCATCTGATAAATTACTTAAATCTTGAGTTGTGCTTCCATTATCCCAATTATATGTATAAGGCGATGTTCCTCCTAACACTGTTAAGTCTGCAATTCCATCAGTATTTTCAAAACAAGTAACATTTGAAACAGTTATTGAACCGGACAGTAATGACGGATTACTTATTGTTGCAC
>MEND01000166.1:23519-31403 GCA_001768975.1 Bacteroidetes bacterium GWA2_31_9
GCAATACCATCACTACCTCCATTACATTTAACATCTAATGATGTAATTGTTCCTACCAAATCAGGTGGTTCTTCAACTTTTATAGAAGCTGTTGATTCGCAACCATAATGGTCGGTTACAGTAACACTAAATGTTCCTCCAGCAACTGTAATTGAACTTGTTGTACTGTCTGCAACTCCAGTTGACCATTCATAAAAGTCGAAACCACTTCCAATATCTAATATTATTGAATCGGCATAACAAATTGAAGTATCATTTCCAAGTGTAATTGGCGGTGTATATGCGATATAAATTGAATCTGTCATTGCACAGCTTGCTTTTTGAGCTTGTACCCAATACCAACCTGAGTCTTGGGCTGTTATTATTTGGGTAGTTTCTCCTGTGTTCCATAAATACGTATCCCAATCACCTGCATCAAGTGTATAGCCACAACCATTAAATGTAATATCATTATTTCCTAAATCAAAAGTATTGTAATTTGAAAAATAGCCATATCTGCAACCTGTATTTGAACCTCCATTTATTACTCCGCAATGAAATTTTGCATTAGGATTAGTTACTGTAGTTTGAACTGTTTGTTGAACAACACTAAAGTCATTTAGATTCCACCATAAAAAAGCTGCTGAAAATACTGTAGAACCTGGAACAGCTGTAAAAGATGCTGCCGGAATATTTGTGATTAAACCTCCAGAGTTTATTGTAAAATTGCCAATTGCAGCATTTTCAGTAAACAAAATCAACCCAAATCCCTCATTACTTGTCCTTGCAAAAGCAACTTTATCTGAACCGGTACAAGATGCAGGAGGTAAAAGAGCTTCTCCTGTTTCGCATCCAAAACCAGTAACCTGTAAAACATAAACAGGTTGGCTTGTTTCTATAAAATTACTTGTTCCGGCAGCACCTGCAATGGTATATTTATAAATCCCACCCATATTTATATTTGCCACAGGAACCGCATTTCCATTAATATAAATATTTGTATTATCGTATGGTGCAATTACACAAATACCCTCTTGTGCTGTGAGTGAGCCTTTTATTGCGATATATTCTGTTCCCAAAAGGCTTACAGGAACTATTTGATCACCCATTAAGTCATAGCAAGGATTACCATATACTGAGTCATCTTTAACTGTAATTGCAATAGGTTTATCAGAAACCACTCTAGTACCGTATAAGTGATTAGCAGCTAGTCGTGAAGCTGCAACCGCAGAATATGTTTGACCACGATTTAAAATAATTGTATATTGTGTACTGTGTGCAACTTCAATTGTTTTTGTAGGATAAATAGTTATAGTAGTATTATCTTCAGTTGCAACAATATCGAAAGCCGAACGCGCATCTGGTGTTAAGGCATTTTTATTATCAATATAATTTTGAGTTGGAATCATAAAATATGTTCCAAGTGCATTACTTCCTTTTAATGTAAAAATATCAGGATTGTTACTTCTTGCAACTTCGTAGTATGCTGTTATTGGATTTGTTGCAACAATATGAATTCCAAAATTATTCTCTTTTAAGTCAACATAAGTAAAATTTGCTGAATCAATAAAAGCATAATTTTCAATATATCGGTTTTTCCAAAAAGTTAAATTTTGTGTAACTGTTCCGTTAGCCGTAATGTTCAGAACAATTGGTGGAAATAAAGGATTGGCAGGTTCGTCAATAGTTACAGTAGAGGCGACACCAAATGACGTTAATCTTAAATAAATAGGATTATCACCGTGTCCAGCAGTAACTTCAGGAGCAACGAACCAAAATTCTGTATCTGTTTGTGAAAATAAATTCAGCGAAACAAAAAGAAACAATGTTATTAATCCAACCCCTTTATATATCAACAATCTAAACATTGCTCATTTATTTCATATCTACGCATTAAACCCATAAAAAGTTATCCTATTCGCTTATAAAACTACTGCTTTTTTGATAATTCTTGAATATTTGTTGATAACTCAGTTTTTAGTTGAAATAAAAGTTTGTTTTTTTGATAATTTTACAAAAATATTTAAAATTAATTCGATGAAAATTTGCATATTCTGTTCCTCCAGTAATTCATTAAATCAACACTTTTATGATGAAGCTAATAATTTAGCAGTTTTACTTGCCAAAAATGATTGCGATTTAGTTTATGGAGGCGGAAAAATTGGAATAATGGGAGAACTTTCTAGAAAATTCAAAAGTCTTAATAGAAAAGTTATAGGCATAATTCCCGAAAAGCTCAATTTATCTGGAGTAGTTTCCGAAATAGACGACGAAATAATGGTTACTCCCGATATGCACACACGTAAAGCCAAAATGTTTGAATGTTCAGATGCTTTTATTGCTTTACCCGGTGGCTTTGGAACTTTCGAAGAATTATTAGAAGTAATAACTTTAAAACAATTAAATTATCATCAAAAACCTATTATCATAATTAATCAATCAGGCTTTTACGATTTTATTATTAAACAGTTTGATGTTTTATTTGAAGAAAAATTTGCCAAAGTAACTTATAAAAACTTGTATTATATTGCATCAAATAACGATGAAGCGATAAACTATTTATTTAATTATAAATACGATATTCATGAAACCAAATTTTTGTAAATTGAATAACACTTACATCAATGCCAATTTCTTCATCCCAAATCCTAAATCCTAAATCGTAAATCCCAAATCCTAAATGAACAACCCCTTCAACACATCAGTTTACCTACATCGAACCACAGAGAGAAAAGCCGATACTCGTGGCGATTTCTTTAGAGACCAAACAGCAATCATACATTCGATGCCATTTCGTAGGTTAAAGCACAAAACGCAAGTCTTTTATGCACCCGAAAACGACCATGTATGCACCCGAATCGAACATGTATTGCACGTAGCAACAATAGCAGCAACAATTTGCAAAGGCTTAAATTCAAAAGGCTGGAATTTAGATATTGAAATGGCTTATGCAATTGGCTTAGGACACGATTTGGGTCATGCACCCTTTGGACACACCGGCGAAGAAGCATTAAATAAAATACTTGGAGGCGACAATGCTTTTGTGCATGAAATAAATAGCTACAGAGTTGTCGAATATCTTGCAAATAATGGAAGCGGATTAAATCTCACTTTCGGTGTTAAAGATGGAATTATATGCCACAATGGCGAAAAATTTGAACAATACCTGAAACCATCGCCAAAGCTTAACAAGCTTGATGAAATAAAAACCCGCACATTTCTTCCAAATTCTTTCGAAGGTTGCATAATGCGTTTTTCTGATAAAATTGCTTATTTAGGTCGCGATATTGAAGATGCAATAAAAGCCGGATTTATTGAGTTGAAGGATGTTCCCGAAAAAGTAAAAAGCGAATTAGGAACTTCAAATGGTGAAATTATCAACAAACTAATAATTGATATTATTGAACACTCCAAAGATTCAGACTTAATAGGACTTTCAGATGAAAAGTATGAATTAATAAACGAATTAAAAAAATTCAATTACAAACATATTTATGGTAACGATAAACTTAAAGATTACAATATTTACTGTTTAAAAATAATAAATACAATTTTTGAATACCTTTTTGAATTATATCAAAAGAATGGTATTGAATTTCAGAAATATACCGATGGAAAAATTAAACTTGATTTATCATTTGGTTCATTTGTCGAAAAAATGCAAGAGTATTATCTGAAAACAAATGCTAGTGAGAAGCAAATAATTACTGATTATATTTCAGGAATGACAGATTTGTACGCATTGGATTGCATGAAACAAATTACACTACCGAAACCTTTAGAATTTTTTTAGAAAATGATAAATTAATGATTTCTGAAATCATACTGAATACCAAAATTTACTGAAAGCATATTTGTTTTAATATTCAAATCAATTCCTCCAATCACAGTAAGACCTTTGTATTGGTCTTTTGATGATTTTGTTATAGAATTTTTATAGCCATCTTCATTAGTTTGAATTTCTAAAAGCACACCAACTTTAGGTGCATGCACATCGTAATAAAAAGCATGTCTATTTTGTTTAAAATAAAAACCAACCCAAGTATTGCCAACAGGTTTATATTTCATAAACGCATAAAATCTTTGAGTCGGTGTTGCAAGTATAGAAAGCATAAACGAATTTTTTCGACTATTCATATTTCTATCGCCTCGAGATGTTGCCGGTAAATGCAAATAATTAAAGTAATATTCAAAATCAATAAAATAATACGAATCAGAAATTGGAGACATCGGGTATCGAGAATCAATTTCAACCATAAAAGACAATCCCATTCTTATTTTATTAAACTTATTAAAGGTACTTGACGAATTTCGACTAGCCGAAAAGGTCGGGTCAAAATCAAATCCCCAAAAACGTAATCCAACAAAATGTTCTCGCTTATAAATTGATAAAAAAGTATATGAGTTTTTTTGAGTAAATAAATTTTTTAACTGTTCTTGCTCATCTAATGAAATCTCTTTGCATTTTTTTCGCCAATAAAAATTTTCTTCAATTGAATAATAATTAGTAAATTTCGTAGGCTTTGAATTTTTTCCAATTTCCGGACTACATATTTCAATTTTAGACGATGATTTTATCATCACCTGAGCAGCACAAGACAAAGTATATAAAATCAAAATGATGAAATATATAATTTTCATTTAATATTTTTAAAAATTAATTTGGCTAAAATAATTTGAATTGCTGAGAGTTGAAAATATATTAGAAATAATATTTAAGAGTCGCTAATACACTCTAAAAGGGTGTACGACAAATTGGACATATATTTATTTTTCCCACATATTACGCAAATTTTCGCTGCCTTTGTCAGGTGTTTTCACCTGACAATGTTTTTCATCTGATAAATAAGATTTCAGTCAGGTGAAAACACCTGATTGAGGCTCTGAGGTAATCGGCAATATTAACTGTAAATTTACCTTTAATGGACAAAATGTCGTACACCCCTCTAAAATGTACATAAATATATTCGAATTGATAAGTTAAGAACAAAAGATATCATGAACGAACATCCTCTGAATTATCTTTTCGAAGTTTTTTGAGATTAATTTTTCTTTCTTCTGAAAGCCAACCTAGTAATGAAATAGTAATATGAATAAAACTTGCAACACCTGAAATGGCTAAAATATAAGAAAATAGTTTACCGGCAGGAAAATACAAATATACTATGACAATTAATAAAGTCATCCAAATTCCAGCACACCAAGGACATGTTAAAAAATACTGTGTTGACTTAACGAAACCTGCCTCTGATTTTGATTTTATAATAAAATCTCTTAAAAAATTTAAAACTTTATCATAAACCAACAATCGAGTCAATCTATAAGCTGCTAAAGAAATTACAGCTAAGTCCAATAATTTTAAATCATCAATTAATTGAAGAATATTGTCTGAAAATAAAGAAATTAAAAGTATTGCAATAATAAAACATATTGAATATACAAAATTCCAAAACTTTTCAGTTTTAATCATAAACTAATAAAAATTTGTAAAATTAATTACTTCAAATATAAAAAAAAATGAATAATTTTTACTTATTAAATTTAAATATCGAAAAAAACTTTTGAAAAATGCTTTTCGAAGGTTTTACATCATCTTCATAATATCCTCCACCATAAGAAGCACCATAACCATAAGAATAATATCCACCATAAGAATAATTATATTTACCATAAATTCCATAATAACTTGGAATTTGAACGTCATTAATTATGATTGATAAATTTAAAATTTCTTTATTTTTAAGTAAATCATTAACTAAATTTACAACCGATTTACTTGAAAAGTTTTGTCTTATTACAAAAATATTTGCATCGGAATATTTTGTCAATAACAAAGCATCTGTAACTAAAGCAACTGGAGGAGTATCTAATATAATATAATCAAATTTTTCTTTTGCTAATTTAATAAATTCAGCAAATTTTTCACTCTCAATTAGTTCAGCTGGATTTGGAGGAATAGGACCCGATGGAATAACATAAAGATTTTCAACAGGAGTTTTTATTATAATATCATCAATATTAGACTTTCCAATTAAAAAAGAGCTCATCCCTAAATCATTTGGAATATTTAAGTCTTTATGTAATTTGGGTTTTCTTAAATCAAGACCAACTAATAATGTCTTTTTATTTGAAATTGCTATTATAGAACCCAGATTTATTGCACAAAAAGTCTTTCCCTCTCCACTAATAGATGATGTTATTGAAATAATATATGATTCTTTATTACGAAGAACATATTGAAGATTAGTTCTTAAAGTTCTAAATGATTCTGAAATAGATGATTTAGGTTTATCATTTACAACTAAATCTGTATCTTTATTATTATGACCAATAGACCCAATTATAGGAATATCGGTTTTATCTTCAATATCTTTTCGTTCAACAATCTTATTATTTAAAAAATCAATAATAATTATGATTATCAATGGTATCAACAAACCAATTACTAATGCAATCATATAATTTAAAGATTTTTTTGGTGAAATTTGAACGGCATTCTCAGGCCTTGCAATATCTATAATTCTATTATCAGGAATATTAGATGCTTGAGCAATACCGGCTTCTGCTCTTTTTTCTAATAAATAATTATAAATATTATCACTTAAGTTGAATTTTCTCTGAACATTTATTAATTCACGCTGAGTAACAGGCAATTTACTCATTTCAATATCAATTTTCGACATTCTTTTATCAACATCTTCAACCGACATTTGAGTAGTATTTATGAGATTTTTAACATTTTCAGCTAAGGCATCTTTAGTATTTTGAATTTTTATGTTTATTAAATTAACCGTTGGTGTATTTTCATTGGCACTGTATAATAGTATTTCCTTTTCAGAATAATATTGACTTAAATTACTAATTAGAGAGTTTAACAACTGGTCATCAATACCCATAATAGATGGAGAAATAATATCTTTAAAGTTATTTTTACCTTCAATATATTTTAATAAATAATTATAATATTTGGCTTTAATATCAAGTATAATTTTTTCATTTTGAATTTTCTCAAGTTGGTTAAATATCATCTCTCCTTCTTTCTCAATATTTACAACACTATTAGAAATTTTAAAATTTAATAATTCATTTTCAGCAATTTTAAGTGAGTCTGATATTTCATTTAATTGCGAGTCAATAAATCTAATTGCATTTTGAGTTATTTGATTTTTTTCTTCTAAACCATATCTAATATAAACTTCTCCTAGTTTATTGAGGAAATCTGCTTCTTTAAAACTATTAACTCCATTCGAAGCTAAAAATAATATTGTACCTTTTTTATCATTTAACTCAATAGATAACTTGCTTTTATATAATTTTGTTAAACTATTAAGGTTATTAAAAGTAAAATAGTACTTATCTGGTAATTCTTCAAAGCTTGTGAAAAATTCACTATTTTTTATAATCGTAAATCTAAACTTTTCACTTATATATTTTTCTCCAAAAAACAGTTTCTTTTTGGGAATTTCTACATTATCAAAATCTAAAATAAACTCATTGTTATTAAGTAATGTTAAATATATTTTGGTTCCAAGATATTGTTCTAAAGTAGTATCAATAATAACTTTAAAAGGAGAGGTTTTGTATCTTTCCGGAGTATTTATCCTACCTATTGAAAAGTAAGAAATCGTAAAATCTTCTAATTCATTAATTGTTCTACTAATTATTTCATAAGATTGTAGAATGCCCATCTCATTTTCTACACTTTTTTTTCTGGAACGACGAAATAAACCCATCTCTTCAATCATACCCTCAACGCCACCCGACATTGCACTTTCTTTGTCTTTAACTAAAATCGATGTTGAAATATTAAATTTAGTCTCAGTATATCTATTAATAAAATAAGCAACAGATAATGTAATAAAAATCATTATTGCAAAATAATACCAATTATTTATTATTTTGAAT
>MEND01000167.1:0-1757 GCA_001768975.1 Bacteroidetes bacterium GWA2_31_9
AGTTATTTTAGTTATTGACGTAAGTGGTTCTAAAGAATTTGGTTCAGTAAATCAACTAAAAAAGGATGTTATTACTGAAGTTGCAGCAGTTCTTTCTTTTTCAGCAATTCAAAATAATGACAAAATTGGTGTAATATTCTTCTCAGATAAAATTGAAAAATTTATTCCTCCCAAAAAGGGAAAAACTCACATTTTAAGAATAATCAGAGAATTAATAAATTTTGAACCTGACAATAAAAATACAAACATTGCTGAAGCATTAAAATTTTTAACTAATGCTATTAAGAAAAGATCTATTGCATTTTTAATTTCCGATTTTATTGATTCTGATTATGAAGATGCCATTAAAATTGCAAACCGAAAACACGATTTAATAGCTTTAAGAGTTTACGATAGACGTGAAGCTGAAATTCCTTCAATCGGCATGATAAAAGTAAAAGATGCTGAAACTGGAAAACAAATTTGGGTTGATACATCTAGCAAAATAGTAAGAGATAATTATGCAAAATGGTGGAATATTCAAACATTAAAACAAAAAGATATTTTTAGCAAAAGTGGTGTTGATAACGCATCTATTTCAACCCAGCAGGATTATATTAAACCATTGATTAACTTATTTAAACGAAGAGGGAAACATTAAGATATTGTTAAATGGTTTGAGTTTTAAAGTTGCAAGTTTGATGTTTGAGGTTATTGTTAAATGGTTACATTGTTAAATTGTTGAATACAAAATAGTTTGGTATATTTATGTAATAAGTTATTTCAATTGTCACGTCCTTCGGTTGTTGAGCGTAGTCGAAACATAGGTTGTGGAACTAATTAAAATAAACAAACTTAGGGCTTTAGCCCTTTTTAAAAAAATGCAAAAGAAAAAAAAATGAGCAATAAAATACACGGAAAATCTTATTAAATATGCTTACTAATTTAAAGTTTACATTATTCGTTTTATTTTCAATTTTAAGCATTTCTTCTTTTTCACAAAATATTACTCTAAGTGCTGAAATAGATACAAATGCAATATTAATTGGCGACCACTTTAATATGAAAATTACTTTATCGCAACCAAGTAATATTAAAATTGACTTTCCACTTTTTACAGATACAATTCCAAGTAGTGTTGAAATATTATCTGCATCAAAAATAGATACTGTAGTTGCTAATGGCATTTTAAATCTAAAACAAAACCTCGTCCTTACTTCATTTGATAGCGGTCCACACGAAATTTTTCCTTTAGATTTTGTAATTCATATTGATACAATAACTGACACAATCAGAACTCGACAGATGTTTTATCAGGTTTTCACTATTCCTCCGGACACTGCTGTTCAGGACATTAAAGATATAAAACCTCCATTTGAAGCACCAATATCGTTCAGAGAATATTTACCATATATTTTAGTTGGTTTAGGCATAATATTCCTAATTATTGCTATTTGGTGGTTTATCAAAAAACGCAAGAAAAACGAACCAATTATCCGAATTATTCAAAAGCCTAAAGAACCAGCTCACCTAATAGCCTTTAGAGAATTAGATGAATTGAAAGATAAAAAACTTTGGCAACAAGGAAAAATCAAGGAATATCATACTGAGCTTACCGAAATTATCAGAAAATATATTGAATTCCGTTTCAATGTTATGGCATTGGAACAAACATCTGATGAAATATTGTCAACTTTCAGAAACAGTAACTTATGCGAAGCTCAAAACCTTCAATTATTAAATCAAATATTCTTTTTAGCCGATTTGGTAAAATTTGC
>MEND01000167.1:1823-6122 GCA_001768975.1 Bacteroidetes bacterium GWA2_31_9
CTATTTATTGGATTAATTCCAATGATAGTCTGGTATATTTTAAAGCAAAAAAATAGTAGTGCCAGCCTACAATTATCAAACTTAAAAGGATTTGAAAAAACTCCGGTTTCAGTAAAAATTTATTTACGACATCTGCTGTTTGTTTTTAGGGTTTTAACAATTTCACTTTTAATAATAATTCTTGCTCGACCACAATCGTCAAATAATTGGCAAAATGTAACCACAGAGGGAATTGACATTGTAATGGCTGTAGATATTTCTGGCAGTATGCTTGCACAGGATTTCAAACCCGACAGACTTGAAGCATCAAAAACTGTTGCAAGTGAATTTATTAATGGCAGACCTGACGATAGAATTGGACTTGTAGTTTTTAGTGGCGAGAGCTTTACTCAATGTCCACTAACAACAGACCATGCCGTTTTAATAAACTTATTTAAGGACATTAAAAGCGGAATGATAGAAGACGGAACTGCAATAGGAATGGGACTTGCCAATGCCGTTAACCGATTAAAAGACAGCAAAGCAAAATCAAAGGTAATAATTTTACTTACCGATGGCGTAAACAACAGAGGGTCAATTGCTCCATTAACTGCTGCTGAAATTGCACAAACATTCGGAATTAGAGTTTATACTATTGGAGTTGGAACACAAGGAACTGCTCCATATCCTGTTCAAACACCTTTTGGAATGCAGTTTCAAAATATGCCGGTAGAAATTGATGAAGGCGTTTTAACTCAAATTTCGCAATTAACAAATGGACAATACTTTAGAGCAACTAATAATTCAAAATTAAAAGATATATATAAAGAAATTGATAAACTTGAAAAATCAAAAATTGATGTAAAAGAATTTAGCAAAAGGTCAGAAGAATTTTATTTATTTGGACTGGTAGCTTTGATTTTATTTGTTTTGGAAATGCTGTTGAAATATACTTACTTGAAGAGTATTCCATAGAAAAATGTATTATTTAATATGTAATATTTAAAAGTTTTAGTTTTCATAACCTTATATCTTTGCGATTAAATATTAAATAAATTAGAACAATATTAAATTTAAATTAAGACAATAGAAAATAGTTAATGCAAAAACTGTCAAAAAAATCGGCTGATAATATAGAGGTGCTTGTTTTAAATATACAAAACACAAATAACTATTTTTTACGACAAGTTCAAAAGCAAGTAAATGTTGCTTTAACTCTACGTAATTGGCTTATTGGTTTTCATATTTTTGAATTTGAACAAAATGGTTTAAATCGTGCCGAATATGGTGAAAAGCTTTTCAAAAATCTTGCATTACGCCTTAAAGCTAAAGGAATTAAAGGATTTTCATTTACTAATCTTCATTTATACAACCAGTTTTATTTAGCATATCCTCAAATTGTTCAGTCACTGACTGAACAATTTAAAAATACTGATATTGTAATTGTTCAGACACTGTCTGAACAATTCCTAACGCAATCAAAAAGTCAGACACCGTCTGACCAATTGAGAAAAGTAGATACAAATACACTTATTAATCGTCTTAGTTTTTCTCATTTTATTGAATTGCTGAAAGCTGATACTGAATTAAAACGTGCTTTTTACGAAACCGAAACAATTAAAAATAATTGGTCGGTAAGAGAATTGCAAAGAGCAATGAATAGCATGTTGTATGAACGAACCGGGCTAAGTAAAAATAAAGAAGCAGTAATTGAAAAGCATATAAACGGAAGTACATTATTACCCGAAGACATGTTTCGTAATCCTTACATATTAGAATTTTTAAATATTGAAGAAAAAGCAGAATACTCTGAATCAGATTTAGAAGATGCAATTTTAAATCAAATTCAAAAATTCTTAATCGAATTAGGTAAAGGCTTTTGTTTTGAAGCACGTCAAAAACGAATTACATTCGACAATACTCATTATCGTATTGATTTGGTTTTTTATAATAGAATATTAAAATGTAATGTTTTATTTGACTTGAAAATAGGTGAGTTTGACCATTCAGATGCAGGTCAAATGAATATGTATATTAACTACTTTAAAGATAATGAAATGACCGATGGAGATAATGCTCCAATAGGAGTTATTCTTTGTGCAAATAAAAATGCAAATTTAGTTAAGTATGCAACAGCAGGGCTATCACATAAGATATTTGTAAATAAATATTTAATAAATTTACCAAAAGAAGAAGATTTGAAAAAAATTATCGAAGAAGAACAACTGAAATTTATTTTTAATGAAACTTAATTTAAGAAAAAGCGCAATAACCTATGTTTAAGTTTGCCCATCCTCAAATATTATATAGTTTAGTACTGATACCAGTATTCTATCTTTTATTCTGGTTATACAAAAGAATGAAGAAAAAATCATTGAAGAAATTTGGTGATTTACAATTACTTAATTCATTAATGCCAGACATTTCAAATCAAAGGCAATTTTATAAATTCCTTTTATTATCAATTGCATTATTCTTTTTAATAATAGGAATTGCCGACCCTCAAATAGGTTCAAAACTCGAAGAAGTTAAACGAAAAGGAATTGAACTAGTAATTGCATTAGATGTTTCAAACAGTATGATGGCTGAAGATATTCAACCAAACCGATTAGAAAGAGCAAAACAAGCAATCTCAAAACTTGTTGATAATCTTCACAATGATAAAATTGGTTTGTTGGTTTTTGCTGGCGACGCTTATGTGCAACTACCAATTACAACCGACTACGCCTCTGCTAAAATGTTCTTAAATGCAATCAATACTCAAGTTGTTCCAATACAAGGAACAGCAATAGGTAAAGCTATTGAGCTAGGAACTAAGTCGTTTACTCCTGAAGCTGATAAAAATAAAGCAATAATAATTATTACTGATGGCGAAAATCACGAAGATGATGCTGTTGGTATTGCTTCTGATGCAGTAAACAAAGGAATTACAGTTCATACAATTGGTATGGGTTTACCACAAGGAGCTCCAATTCCTGTAATTGGAAAATACGGACAAAGAGATTTTAAAACTGATAAAAGTGGGCAGGTTGTAGTTTCAAAACTAGATGAAACTATGCTACAACAAATCGCTGCTGCCGGTAACGGAATTTATATTCGTGCAAATAATACTAGCGTTGGATTAAGTACATTATTCGACGAATTAAATAAAATGGAAAAGAAAGAATTTGATTCTGATATTTATTCCGATTACGAGGATAGATTTCAATATTTCATAGGACTTTCATTATTCTTTTTATTACTTGAGTTTATATTATTGGAAAGAAAAAATAAATTCTTTAAAAATGTTAATATTTTTAAAATCAACAACTAAGATGAAACTATTTTTAATTGCAATATTACTATTCTCATTTATTAACGGCTTTTCTCAAAAAGATAAGCAATTAATTAGGGATGGTAATAAAAAATACGACAATACAAAATTCGATGATGCAGAGCTATCGTATAGAAAAGCTATTGAAAATAACCCAAAATCGTTTGATGCTGCATTTAACTTAGGCGATGCATTATACCGTCAGGGAAAATACGAAGAAGCTGCAATTCAATTTCAAGCACTTAGCAACGAGGATGTTGACAAAGAAACACTTTCAAAAGTTTATCATAATTTAGGAAATTCATATATTCAAAATAAAAAATTAAAAGAAGGAATAGAAGCTTACAAACAATCGTTAAGACTTCAGGATAAAGATGTTGAAACAAAATATAATTTATCTCAAGCATTGAGAATGTTAAAACAAGAACAGCAGCAGCAGCAACAAAACCAAGACAACAAGGACAATAAAGACCAAAACAAAGACCAACAGAAACAAGATCAACAGCAACAACAAGACAAAAAAGATGAAAAGAAAGACCAGCAACAACAACAGCAACCTGAAGAACAAAAAATATCAAAAGAACAAGCTGAACAAATGTTGAAATCTATGGATAATGACGAAAAAGATTTACAAGAAAAATTAAAAAAACAACTAATTAAAGGACAAAAAGGAAATGTCGAGAAAGATTGGTAGTTTTGAAGAGTTTATTAGTTGATAAGTTGAAAAGTTTATGAGTTTAAGAGTGTACTATGTGTTTTTCTATGTTTCTATTGTGTCTATGTGGTAAAAGAAATAAAGCATGAATATGTCTATAAAATATATATTAATAATAATTTCACTTTTAAGTTCAGCATTTATAAATGCTCAAACAAAATTTACAGTTTCGGCACCAAATGTTGTTGCAGTAGGCGAAAACTTTAGATTAACCTATACACTTAATGCACAAGGTTCAAACCTTAGAGTTCCTGCTTTTAAAGATTTTTCAATTATTTCAGGACCAAACACT
>MEND01000168.1:0-4561 GCA_001768975.1 Bacteroidetes bacterium GWA2_31_9
TGTCAATTTTAGTATATAACCATTGTGCAAAATCACTAAAAGTATTTATTTGAACATTATCAAATGTCTTATTATTAGCAGGATTTACAGTAGTACTATTAAATACATTATTATAAACTTTATTTGACAGGTATATATAATGTGCCATAGACCAAAGAATTAAACCAGTTTGGTATGTTATAGGACCAGAACAATTGACATGGTTCTTAGATGTCCAATAAGGTTTACCATAAACTTCCCTATAATCATCTCTGTTTTTTATAACGTCATTTGCCGATTTAACAAAATCATTTAGATAAACTACATCACCAGTAGCTTCGTACATTCTCAGATAAGCTTCCATAGAATAACAATACCCATCACCATATTTATCCCATTCATTAGCGTCAGTGTCATTATAAACGCTTTCAATATATGGTTTAGTCTTATCAAACATTTGACGATAAACGTCATAATAATTTTGTGAAAAAATACTTTGTCCTATTAATAACAGGAAACAACAAACAAAAAATTTCTGTTTCATAAATGTTTTTTTAAGTTTTATAATAGAAATCTAATTTTCTACAAAAATATATATTTTTATTTATTACAAATAAAAATTGATTTAAAAATCATTAACTAAGTTATTTTAAGTGCAAAAAAAATATCATTATTAATAAATTAAAGACAAAAGATAACTTTAAATAAGTTTAATTCATTTTTATTTTAAATTTGCATTCTATACAAAATCTAAAATATTAGTTGAAAACAGTTTCAATAATAATTCCATGCAGGAACGAAGAAAAATACATTTCTCAATGTATTGATTCAATTATTAATAATGGGTATGATTTGAATTTATTAAATATCATTATTTGCGATGGGTTAAGTGATGATAGCACAATTGAAATAATTAATAAATATGTATCAAAGTTTGACTTTATTAGATTAATTAAAAATCACAAACAAACAACTCAATATGCTTTAAATCTTGGCATTGAGGCAATTAATTCTGACATTAAAATTATTTTAGGAGCACATGCCATTTTGTATCCTGATTACATTTCAAAATGTGTGGAGCATATTAATAATAATGAATCGCTTGGTTGTGTTGGCGGTATTATTGAAAATGTTATTGAAGATTACAAAACTGGCATAATTAGTAAATCAATGTCATCGTCGTTTGGAGTTGGAAACGTACATTTTAGAACTGCTGAAAAAGATGGTTATGTCGATACTGTAGCTTTTGGTGCTTATAAAAATGAAGTTTTCGAAAAAATTGGTTTATTTGATGAAGAACTAGTTCGTAATCAGGATGATGAATTTAATTTTAGATTGATAAAAAACGGATATAAAATATATTTAGATAAAACTATTAAATCTAAATATTTCGTAAGGGCATCATTCAAAAAATTATTTAAACAATATTATCAGTATGGATACTGGAAAGTCTTTGTAAATGTGAAACATAAGACGATTACTACTATTAGACAATTAATCCCATTGTTTTTTGTTTTATTTTTATTCACAATTCCATTTTCAATCTTTATTCATAAATATTTTAGTTTATTTATGATTTCAATATTATCATTTTACATATTGATTTCATTGGTTACTGCATTCAAATTAAGTAAAAATATATCGCAAACTTTATTAATCTCATATTCATTTCTTATATTGCATTTAAGTTATGGCTTTGGCTACTTAGAAGGAATTTTCCACTTTATACTTTTACAAAAGAAGCCTTCCTCAAAGAGTAAGCAATTAAGCAGATAATACAATTCTATCAATGATAAAAAAAATATTTAAAAATGACTATTTCTTAACTTTCATTGTTGAATTTATAGTATTAATTTCAGGATTATTAGTTTATAAATTTGCTGCAAAATTACCTGAAGTAAATGACTTCTCTGAATATGCAATTTGTAGAAGAACCATTTCATTTATTCACCCTTTACTAATTTTAGGACTAGGAGTTGGTATTCCAAGGTATATTGCATTTTCAACTGAGAATAAATCGACAAATTCTGAAGGTTCCTATTTTATCTCAGGTCTAATAATTGTAATTTCGGTTTTAATTCCATCCATGATTATTATCAATATATTTAAGTCTGAATTTGCTTTTTTGTTCTTTGGAGATAAAAATTTTGAATACTTAATATCATTTTTAAACATTTTAGTTGTTGGAATGATTTTTCATTCGATTGCATATGGATACTTAAGAGGAAGACTTTATATGGGATATGCAAATTTCCTTCAATTTATTAACTTAGGAATTATTCCATTATTAATATTTTTTATTTTTAACAATATAAAAGATGTGCTTTTATATACTGGATTAGGCTGGATTTTAATCTCTATAATTTTCAATTTATTAATTATTATAAAAGTTAAATGGAATAAATCAGAAATAAAATCTTCTGCAAAAGACTTACTAATATTTGGCATTCAAAGAGTTCCTGGCGATTTAGTTTTAGCAGGTTTTTTAGCTTTGCCTGCTTATTTTACCGCCCATATTGTTTCAGATAATTTAACCACTGCCGGTTATGTTGCATTTTCAATGTCATTATTAAATATGGCAGGGGCCACATTTGGTCCAATTTGCCTAATACTATTGCCTAAAGCTAGTCGTGCTATTGCAAATAAAGACTATCATCTATTAAAAACCTATGTAAAAAACATAACTATTTTAACATTAGTAGCTACTTCTTTTGGGATGATAATCATTGAAATATTTGCAAATAAATTTATAGACTTATATCTTGGAAACATATACGATGAATTAGTATTATGCGTAAGAATAACTATAATTGCAAGTATTGGATATACTGTATACATATCACTCCGAAGTATTTTAGATGCATATTATGTGAAAGCTGTAAATACTAAAAACATAATAATTTCATTTCTGTTTTTCATAGCTTTCTCATTATTTTATTATATTTGGATAGATTATAAAGTAATATTATACAGTTTTGTACTAGCAATGTTAATTCTAGGCTCACTTACTTATTATGAAACAAAAAAAGTTTTAAAGGAATTTTCAAAAGTTAAACTTTAGCCATATGCTACATTATTTATTATTAACGTCTTGCACTATAATTATAGTATTTCTAGCATGGCAAATCTGGAAAAAAACTAAACAAATTGCGTTCATTATTGGTATTGGACTTTTATACTATTGGTCACTTTTAGGCTCTTGGTTTATTATTTATGATGAATTGACTCTACAAAATGGAAAAAACTTTGGTTTAGCATATTACGACTATTTAATTAAGCTTTTTCCAGTTCATGCCGACAAGATATATTACCTTGTAATTAGTTATTACTCAATTTTTATAATTGTAATAGAATTAACTGTTTTATATTTCACGAAAAAGAAAGAATTTAATATAGAGTCAAATTTCAAACCCATATATATAAGTCATTTTTGGCTAATAACGTTTTGTTTATCAGCAACTATAATAAGTTTTATTATAATTTGGACTCAAATATTAATTGCTGCAAAATTTCATCAATCTGTATATTATATTACTAGAAATTATCATGATAATTATTACACTATTCATCAGATATTAAACCAGGTAGCTATTGTTTCATTATATATTGGGTTTATTACTTTTTTAAGCTCTAAATCTAGCACTTACCTTACTGGTAGTCAAAAAAATAATTACATTTGGGCCTATGCAATAGCAATATTTATTATTGAGGGATACTTATTATTTATTGGAAATAAAAGAGAAATATTTTTTGGAGGAATTTTAGGCATTCTCTTTATAATAATAAATATGAACAATAGAATCAATTACAAAAAACTTCTTGTTTTTTTTGCCATAATAATAGTTCCACTATTTCTAAATGATGGTCTTCGCTCCTATTCTCCAACATTTCTGACTAATTATTTTAATGTTTCTGACTTAGAATTTCATCCAAAAGAAGAAATCAGCTATACAACCTTTACTGCAAAAAACACAGTATTTAGATTCATATTTAGTAATGAAATGTTTGTCCCTCATTTTTCAATGTATGGGATTTTATCACACAATATCCCTTTAACTTATGGGACTAGCTTAGTAAGCTTATCTGCATCAATTGTTCCTCATTTTTTGTGGCATGATAGACCTGAGGGAATATATGAATATTATGCAACTCAAGTTAATGCTAAACCTGGCACTGGATATACCATTCATCATGCATCTGCTTGGTATTTAAACTTCGGAGTTTTAGGAATTTTATTAGGAGCATTTATTTTTGGAATTATATGGACTTTTCTATATAACCAGTTCAATAATCTGTTAAACATTCGGTTTAAGTTTTTTAAAATCATTTATATAATTGGATTTATAGCATTTACTTCAAATATTGCATCTCTTATAAGAGGTGGGCCAGAAGCCTATAAAGCATTAGTTTTTGAAGCAATTCTAATTCCATCTTTTGTAATATTTGTAGCAAGTATTATTGAATCTATAATAAAGAAAAAACATTGAGAATTTTAATTACTGGAGCCTCAGGTTTTATCGGACAACATCTTATCGAAGATTTACAAACTTCAGACTATAAGTTATTTCTATTAACTAGAGAT
>MEND01000168.1:4573-7315 GCA_001768975.1 Bacteroidetes bacterium GWA2_31_9
ATAGTGCATTAAAAAATATTGACTTTGTAATAAATATTGCAGCTGAAGTCCGAAACAAAAGTCATTTTTATAATACCAATGTTTTAGGAACCAAAAATCTAATAAATGCTATAATTGAAAACAAAATAAAAAAACTTATTCATATTAGTAGTGTCGGCGTTTATGGAAAGCAATATTCAAATAATGAGACAATTATTAACGAAGAATACAATTGTAATCCTCAAAATGAATATGAAATTTCAAAATACGAATCCGAAAAATTATTACTTGAAGCTAAAAATAAATTTCAACTAATAATCTTACGCCCTACAAATGTTTATGGAGAATATCATCCTTATAATGCTTTATTAAACTTAATTAGTCACATTAAAAGTAATAAGCCTATTTTATATTCAAAAGATGCTATTGTTAATTACTTATATGTTAAAGACCTAACATCTATAATTATTAATTTTGTTAATGATAATAATTCAACAGGAATTTATAATTTAGGAAGTCATTTTTACTTAAAAGAGTTTGCAAATATTATTTATTTATCATTAAATCACAAAAAACGCTATTTGCCTGTCCCTCAATTATTAATTAAAATAAGTTCTATGTTTGGAATTAAAAAGCTTAACACAATTTCTAATAAAATTATATACTCTGACAAAAAACTTAAAACATTATTCAACTATCCTTTTGATTATGAAAAAGGGCTAATTAGATTAATCGAACATTATAAAAATAAAAAACTTATCTAATGAGAATTTGTTATTTTGGTGATGGCGAAAGTGTTCATATTGTGAGATTTTGCTCTCACTTTAAACAATTAGGGCATGACGTGCATCTAATATCTTTCAAAAATGTTAAAATCGAAGGGATTACAAATCATTATATTAATACTGGAAATATTACTGTTTCAGGAGGAAATTGGAAGGTGCTTCTGCAAGCAGGAAAAGTTAAAAAACTTTTAAAGCAAATTAAGCCAGATATTTTTCACTCTATTTATGCTACTAGTTATGGTATTACAGGTGCGCTATGTGGATTTCATCCATATTTTATTACCACTTTAGGCTCTGATGTTTTAATAAGTCCTCAAAATTCAAAACTTTACAAATTATTATTAAAATATGCATTCTCAAAAGCAGATTGGATTCAGACATTAGCACCTCATATGTCAGATGCTGTATTAAAAATCGGTTCAGATATTAATAAAGTTAGTGTAATTCCATTTGGCATAGATATAAATATTTTCAATGATAAATGCAGGCAGGAAAATACTGATAATTTTATTATTACAAGTACTCGAAATCACGAAGAAATATACAATATTCCTCTATTAATTAATGCATTAGGAAAAATAAAAAATAAAATACCTAATCTTAAATTTATGTTTACTGGCTCAGGTTCTCTAACAGAAAAATTTAAAGAATTAATAGTTGAAAATGGATTAAAAGAATTAACAACTTTTACAGGTAGAATAACTCAAGCAGAAATGGTTAAGTTATTAAATGAAACTAGCTTGTTCGTTTCTGTATCCTTCTCTGATGGAAACAATCTTTCATTAGCCGAAGCAATGTCCTGCGGTTGCTTTTGTATTGGGTCTGATATTCCAGCAAATAAACTATGGATTGATGACAATACAAATGGTTTTCTTGTTAATACTACTGACGTTAATAATTTAGCTGAGAAAATTTTATATGCTAACACGAATTATAATGAACTTCAACAATTAGCAAAAAATATTAATAAAAGTAAAATTAAGAATACTGGTATTTGGGATAATAACATGAAAAAAGTAGAAGAAAAATACTTTACTTTTATAAATTAATCTTGTAAAATCTGAAACTAGATGAAACCAAAAATTGTCATAATTGGAGCAGGAGGTCATGCAAAAGTAATTTGTGATGCAATACTTGCCAAATCGGACTTTGAAATAGTAGGTTTTGTTGATTCAACGATACCTGTCGGAACTGTAATTATGAATAATTTTAAAGTAATTATAGAACAAAATGAATTAACCAATTTGAAAAAACATGCTGATTTCTTTATAATTGGAATTGGAAATAATAAAATCCGAGAAGAATTATATAACAAATTAAAATCTTTCTTAAAACCTACATCTATTATTCATCCTACAGCTTTTATTGCTTCAAATGCAATTATTAATTCAGGGACTGTATGTTTAGCAAATTCAATAATTTCTGCAAATTGTACAATTGGAGAAAATACTATTATTAATGCAGGAAGTATAATTGACCATGAATCAATAATAGGAAACAATGTACATATTTCGATTGGGACTTTAGTTGGTAGTAACTCAATTATTGGCAATAACATTACTACTAAAATCGGACAAGTATATAATTCTTTTTCCAAAGCAGTTAAACAAACATATTACTAAATAAAAATGAGTAACACTATCAAAACTCTAATTATCAAAGAATTACAAATCATTATAACAACATGGATAATATAATCACTTTTCAGATTTGGAATCAGTCCAAACAAGTTAATTGATTATTTAATTGCTGGAAAACCAATAATACAAGCTATAAATGCCGGAAATGACATTGTGTCTGAAGCTAATTGTGGAATTTCTGTAGAGCCCGAAAATTCAGAAAAAACTTCAGCTGCTGTGATTCAATTACTAAATTTATCTGATAATGATAAAAAAATAATGGGTAAAAATGGTCATCAATATTGCCTAAATAATCACGATTATAAAGTGCTATCAGATAGGTTTATTAAAGCTATAAT
>MEND01000168.1:7355-11460 GCA_001768975.1 Bacteroidetes bacterium GWA2_31_9
CCAAATTATATGTATTTTTGAATAGTATATTATCTATATTATAATAAATTTAGTGATTATAAACACTTAAATATATAAGTTATTAAATAGTATATTAATCAATATTTATATATTTTAGTGAATATATTAATTGTTTTTTTATTAGTTTTGTATATTGAAACAATTAACTTATGCTAAATAGAGAACTAGAAAATACTATATCTAAAAAGGTTAATAGCGGAAAAGCAATAATTATAGTTGGACCTCGGCAAACAGGAAAAACAACCCTATTAAAGAAAATCGTAAAAAAATATAAAAATTCACTGTATCTGAATGCCGACGACCCTTTTGTTAATAGCCAATTAACAGGAGCAAGCCTTTCGAGTTTAAAACAAACACTCAAAAACTCAAAATATGTTTTTATTGACGAAGCACAACGAATCAAAAATATTGGGCTAACATTAAAACTTATAATCGATGAAATACCTAATATTCAGCTATTTGTTAGTGGCTCTTCTTCTTTAGATATTGCTTCTGATGTTAATGAGCCATTAACTGGCAGAAAGTGGGAATATAACTTATTTCCAGTAAGTTGGCAAGAATATTATAATCACTTTGGAAATATCGAAACTCTTAGGTCATTTGAACAACGACTAATATTCGGAATGTATCCCGATGTTATTAATAGAATTGGTGATGAAATAGATACTTTATCGCAACTATGTGATAGTTACTTATATAAAGATGTTCTTGCTTATAAAGATATTAGACGTCCCGAATTGCTTAATAATTTGTTAAACGCCTTAGCTTTACAACTTGGAAGCGAAGTTTCATATAACGAACTTTCTAATTTACTTCAGGTTGATAAAAATACTATTATTAACTATATCAGCCTTTTAGAGCAATGCTTTGTGATTTTTAAATTAAATTCATTTAGCCGAAATTTACGAAATGAATTGAATAAAAGTCGAAAAATTTATTTTTATGATAATGGAATTAGAAATTCAATAATTAATAACTTTAATCCCTTAAATAAACGACAAGATGTAGGAGCATTATGGGAAAATTTTATGATTACCGAACGAATGAAGTATCTACATTATAATAATATACGTTGCAAGACATACTTTTGGCGTACTTGGCAACAACAAGAAATCGACTATATTGAAGAAAGAGATGGAAAATTATTTGCATTTGAATTCAAGTTTTCACCACTAAAAAAATCTAAGATTTCCAAAACTTTTATCAATGCTTACCCCGATAGTGAAATTTCATTAATAAATAGTGCTAATTTTAATAACTTTATTTTATTACCCGACAATGATTAAAATATTAAACATAATAGATGCTCGTCCGCAAATTATTAAAGCTGCGGCAATTAGCAGAGCCATAAAAAATAATTTTGCAAATAAAATTGAAGATATAATTGTTCATACAGGTCAGCATTACGATAAAAATATGTCTGATATTTTTATTGATGAAATGAATATTCCACAGCCAAAATATAATTTGAATATTGGTTCTGGAAGCCATGGAAGCCAAACTGCTGCTATGATTAAAGGAATTGAAGAAATTATTTTAAGCGAAAAACCAAATGCTATTTTACTTTATGGTGATACAAATTCAACACTTGCAGGAGCAATTGCTGCCTCAAAATTGCATTATCCAGTAATTCATGTCGAAGCCGGTTTACGTTCATTTAATAAAAAAATGCCCGAAGAAATTAATCGTATTACTTGCGACCACTGCTCTACCCTACTTTTCACACCAACTGAAACAGGATTATTTAACCTAAATAACGAAGGTTTTAATATTACAGCAAAAGCTCCATTTACAATTGATAATCCCGCAGTTTTTCATTGTGGAGATGTAATGTACGATAACAGTTTGTATTTTAGCAAAATATCATCAACTAAGTACGATATTTCAAAAATGCACAATGTGAAAAGTAACAATTATATATTAGCTACCATCCACAGAGACAACAATACAGACAATCCTAAAAGATTTGAAAGCATTATAAGAGCAATTATTGATATAACTGAATCAAATAAAATTGATGCAATAATCCCCTTACATCCAAGAACTTCTAAAATTCTCTCACAAGATTTAAACTCAGCATTATTTCAGAAAATAAGCAATTCAAAATACATAAAAATAGTGCCTCCAGCGTCGTTCCTCGAAATGATTGAACTTGAACGAAATGCGTCAATTATTTTAACAGATTCCGGCGGCGTTCAAAAAGAAGCATTTTTCTTCAAAAAACCTTGTTTAATTCTTCGTTCCGAAACCGAATGGGTAGAACTAGTCGAAAATGGAAATGCCGTAATTTGCGATGCCGATTATCATAAAATTATTGATAATTATAATGTTATGAATAAAAAAAATGACTTTTCATGGTCAAACATTTTTGGAAATGGAAAAGCTTCTGAATTTATTTGCGAAAAAATTATTGAAACTATTTAACTGATTTTCAAAATCTCAAAGATTTGGAAAATCTATATCGTAAATCAAAATTAAAAATAAATCTGAATGACAAATACAACCATATCAATCATATCCAAAGAATTACAAATACCATACATCAATGTAAATAATGTAATTAATTTATTCAACGATAAAGCCACAGTTCCTTTTATTGCACGTTATCGTAAAGAAATGACCGGAAGCCTTGATGAAGTTGCAATTCTAAAAATTAAAGAAAAATTTCATAAACTTACAGAACTCGAAAAACGTAAAGAATCTATTTTAAATTCAATTGAAGAACAAGGAAAATTAACAGACGAGTTAAAAGCTTTAATTGCAAATACTTATGATGCTTCAGAACTTGAAGATATCTATCTTCCATTCAAACAAAAAAGAAAAACTAAAGCTACAATTGCTAAAGAAAAGGGACTTGAGCCTTTAGCAAAAATGATTATTAAAGAATTTGATAATATCGAAAAGGAAATTAAAAAATACCTTAATAAAGATGTAGTAAACGAAGAAGATGCTATTAACGGAGCAAAAGATATTGTTGCTGAATGGATTAACGAAAATGCTTATGTCAGAAAAAAAATCCGCAATATTTACGAAAACGAAGCAAAAATTTCAACAAAAGTAATCAAGGGAAAAGAAGAAGAAGGCAATAATTTTAAAGATTATTTTGAATATACCGAATTACTACGAAAGTGTCCATCTCACAGATTTTTAGCCATTAAGCGAGGACAATCTGAAGGTTTTATAAACTATAAGATTCAACCTGAAGAAGGAAAAGCATTATTTGAAATCGAACGAATTATTATTAAAAAAAATAATACCGCAACTGATTATTTGCAAGCTGCAATTAAAGATTCATACAAAAGACTTATTCATCCATCAGTTGAAAATGAAATAGATGGCAAATTCAAAGAACTATCAGATATTGAGTCAATAAAAGTTTTTGCTGAAAATATTAGGCAACTATTACTTTCGCCTCCACTTGGCAAAAAACGAGTTCTTGCAATTGACCCTGGATTTAGAACAGGTTGCAAAGTTGTTTGCCTCGACGAAACAGGAAAACTTTTACATAACGATACAATTTATCCTCATCCACCTCAAGAAGATATGAAACTTGCCTCAAAGAAAATTTCTTCAATGGTTGACGCATATAAAATTGATGCAATTGCAATTGGAAATGGAACTGCTGGTCGTGAAACAGAATATTTTATTAAAAAACTAAAATTCAACAAGGATATTAAAGTTTTTGTTGTGAGCGAAGCAGGTGCATCAATTTATTCGGCATCGGCAATTGCAAGAGAAGAATTTCCACAATATGATGTTACTGTGCGTGGAGCAGTTTCTATCGGAAGAAGGCTAATGGACCCACTTGCCGAACTTGTAAAAATCGACCCTGAATCTATTGGAGTTGGTCAGTATCAGCACGATGTTGACCACAAATTTCTTAAAGAAAGCCTTGATAATGTAGTAGAAAGTTGTGTAAATCAGGTTGGTGTGAATTTGAATACAGCAAGTAAGCATCTATTGCAATATGTTTCAGGTTTGGGTCCACAAATAGCTCAAAATATTATTGATTACAGAAATGAAAATGGTGAATTTAAGTCACGTAAAGAACTCCAAAAAATTAATCGTTTAGGCTCTAAAGCAT
>MEND01000169.1:0-9743 GCA_001768975.1 Bacteroidetes bacterium GWA2_31_9
CCCTTCCAACTCCAACAATCACTGGAACATTAGATTATTGTGCAGGTTCAAATACAACCTTAGATGCTGGGGCTTTTTCTAGTTATGATTGGTCAACTGGCGTTACAACACAAACAACTTCTGCTACTACTACTAATAATCCAGTTTCTGTTACTGTTACCGACGGAAATGGTTGCACTGGAACTGATACTGAGAACGTAATCGAAAACGCCCTTCCAACACCAACAATTACAGGCACTTTGGTGTTTTGCGATGGTTTATCGTCAACTCTTGATGCCGGACTTGGTTATAGTAATTATACATGGTCGCCTTCAGGAAATACTCAGACATTAAATGTTACTACAAGCGGAACTTATGCTGTAACCGTAACAGATGCAAATGGTTGCGAAGGAATTGATGATGTTACTGTTACTGTAAATCCAACACCCACTGCTGTTTTTACAGTTACACAACCACTTTGCCATAACTCTGCCGGAACTGTAACTTTTACAGGAAGTTCAACTGCTACAACTTTATTTAACTGGGATTTTGATGGCGGAGTTGCTATACCAGGAACTGGTGCTGGACCTCATTCGGTAACTTGGGCAACATCTGGAAGCAAAACTATTAGTTTAATAGTTACTGACACAGGTGGTTGTACAAACGACACTTCATTTTCGATTACTGTACCTGAGCAATTAATTATTGATTCTAATTCAAAAATTGATGTTCTTTGTAATGGTGGAAATTCAGGTAGCATAAGTGTTGTTGCATCTGGTGGAACAGGGCAGATAATGTATTCAATTTCAGGAACTCCAAAACCAAATGGATTTTTCTCAAATTTAGTTGCCGGAAACTACATTGTTACTGTAACTGATGCTAATTCTTGTTCTGTTACAACTAATCAAATTACAATATTTCAACCAACTGCTTTAAGTCTCAGTGTTAATTCTGGAGATAATATTTGTGCCGGAACTTCTTATAATATTAACTCAAATTGTAATGGAGGAACAACTCCATTTATTTATACTTGGAAAGACGGCTCTGGAAATATTATTGGAGGAAACAATTCTTCAATTACTGTTTCACCAAACAATACAAGTTTATATTTTGTTAATGTAGTAGATGCTAACAACTGTAATGTTGGACCTGTTGTTTCAACTTTAAATGTTAGTCCACCAATTTCATTTTCATATACAACCCAAAATGTTAGTTGTAAAAATAAATGTGATGGTGAAATTACCTTTAATGCAATAGGAGGTGTTCCACCATTTACATATACTGATCCTGCAGATAATTGGACTGCAACATTAAATATAGTTAGTAATTTATGTGATAGTATTTACTCTGCTCAAATTGAAGACTCATGGGGTTGCCAAAAAGATACCATGTTTACAATAACAGAACCATTAGCACTAACATTTTCAACCATAAGCAAGCCATCAATTTGTAATGGAACTCCAACCGGAGTTATTTATATTGATGTTACAGCAGGAACAGGAACATTTCCATACAGTTACAATTGGTCGAATGGTGGTTCTACTACTGATTCGCTAGTTGCAGGAGTTGGACGGTATTATTTTACAATAACTGATGCTAATAATTGTCAGATTTTGGGTTCAGATTCAATTTCTCAACCTCTACCAATAAAATACACAGCTCCTGAAAACATGACAATTTGCAAAGGTCAAACTGTTATATTAGAAGTTGAAAACCCTTATGGCGGTACTCAACCTTATACATTCACTTGGATATGGACTTCTCCTGAAGACTCCATAACTCATGTTGGGACAGGAACAAACCTATCTGTATCTCCAAATTTACTTACAAATTATTATTTATCTGCAAAAGATTTTAATGGATGTATTAGTAGCTTAAATGCAACAATAACAGTAAACGTTAATCCAGATATCACAGCTGATGTATTTCCAACAGAGCAGACCATTTGTCCGGGAGATTCTGTTTTTGTAAATACTGAAATTTCTGGCGGAAACGGTGGTCCTTACTTGTGCACATTACAAGATGGAACAATTGTTACTGAGAATTTCTACATTTATCCTGAAGGTCAAGACACTACTATTTACTACACATACACTGCTAAAGATTTATGTGGCTCTCCAAATGGAACTTATAATTTTAATATTAAAATTCTTCCTTTGCCTCCTGTTTCTATTTTTGCTGACACTTTGTTTGGTTGTCAACCACTTAAAGTATCATTTATGGATTCAAGTAAATATATTGGTCAGTCATATTTTTGGACTTTTACGAATACTGATGCAAATGTTAATTCATTTTCATATTCAAAATACCCTACAATAAACTTTACTGAAGCAGGAGTATATGATGTAACTCTAATTGCAACGTCAATAGATGGTTGTAAAGATTCTATTACAGAACCTGAGATGATTACTGTTTATCCAAACCCTATTTCAGAATTTGAGGCTGACCCACAGGTTCAATCTAAAATAAATCCAGACTTTTATTTCCAAAACTTATCATCTACTACATATTCATGTGAATGGGATTTTGGTGATGATAACTTTTCAAATGAAATTAATCCAGCACATACTTATCTGAATATTCCTGGAAATTATCTTGTTGAATTAACTGTTGAAACTGAAAATGGCTGTTTTAATACCTCTTCTACCACAGTTATTGTTAAAGATGAATATACCTTTTTCACAGCAACAGCATTTAGCCCTGATAATGATGGAATTAATGATGTTTTCTTTATTTCGGCAAGCGGAATCGACCCTAAGTTTTTCCATTTAATAATTTATGACAGATGGGGCGAAATTGTATATGAAACAAAATCATATAATCCGGAAAATCCAAAACAATATGGATGGGATGGTAGTGTTAAAGGTCTTAAAAAAGCAGAAGTTGGAACATACACTTGGCTTTGTAATTATAAGAATTTAAATGGTGAGGAACGTCAACAAGCTGGACCAATAACAATTATTCGTTAACTCAATTGTAATATAGTTTATGCTAATATAAACTTTTTCATTGTTTTAATAAGCCTTTGAGGGTCAATTGGCTTTGATATTACATCATCACATCCTACTTCAAAACATTTATTTCTATCATCATTGAATACTAACACAGTTTGAGCAATAATTGGAACATTTGGATTAATTTTTTTCATCTCTTTTGTAGCTGTTAAACCATCCATAATTGGCATTTGAATATCCATTAAAACAATTTGAAAATCATTACTTCTAAATAAGTCAACTGCTTCTGCTCCATTAGTAGCATGCATAATATTTATACCTGATTCGGATAGTAATTCATCTAAAAATAAATAACTTGCATAATCGTCTTCAACTATTAATACGTTTTTATTACTCCAATCTACATCTGTAAGTAATTCGTCGTGAAGAATTGAGTCCTCATTATTATTATCATACTTTAATGGGATTGTGAAATAGAATGTACTTCCTTTGTCAACTTCAGATTCGACCCAAATTTTCCCTCCTAAAAGATTCGATAATTTATTGCAAATTGCCAAACCTAATCCAGTTCCATCATATTTTTTTGATGCCGACAATTCGTGTGTCCAAAATCTATCAAAAACTTTTTCTATATGCTCTTTAGAAATTCCAATACCAGAATCTTTAACATAAAATTGTAAAAAATTTCTACCATATTTAGAAACTCCAAACTCAATAAATCCTTTTTCAGTAAATTTTAGTGCATTGCCAATTAAATTCGAAATTATTTGCTTCAAACGTATTTTATCTGTTACAACACCTTTTAAATTTAATCCTTTTTGAATATTAAGCTTTAGTTCAATTTCTGATTTATTTCTATCATCTTTATATATTTCATAAAAAGCTAAAATTTCATATAAAATTAGCTCAATATTTACTTGTGTAAACTCAATTACTAATTCTCCAGCTTCAATTCTTGAAATATCTAATATATCATCTATTAACTTTAATAAGATACTACAATTACCATCAATAATATTGATAAATTTTTCCTTTTGTTCTGGTTGCAGATCTTCTTTTTTTAGCAATTTTGAAAATCCGATAATACCATTCATTGGTGTACGAATTTCGTGAGACATATTAGCCAAAAATGAAGATTTTAATTTATCAGCTGCCTCAGCTCTTTCTCTAGATTTATTTGCTTCTATCTGTGCAATAGTTCGTTCGTGAATATCGTAATAAATAACCGCAAACTGACCAATTTTAGGGCTATATATTAATACATCGAAATATTTTTGAAAAATTGAAACAAAGCCTTCTACCCTGTTTGAAGTTCCTGTAAATGCTACTTTTTTAAAATTATCAAACCAAAAATATTCTAACTTTTTAAATATTTCTGAATAAGTTTTCCCAATTAAATCAACCCGATTAATCCCAATTAGTTCTTCATAAGAATTATTTACGCTTAAATACTTAATATCGCAAGGTTTGTTTTGCTTATCATTTACAAATTCAAATAATGCCACACCACTCGACATGGTTTCAAAAAGCATACGATGATTTTCTTCACTCTCAATTACTTTTTTTTCGGTATATTTTCGATAAGTAATATCACGAATAATAGCCTGTATTTCAACCTTATTTTGAATTTTATTTAATAGCGATATATGAATTTCTGAAATATGTTCAACATTTGATTTATTAGTCCAAGTAATTTCAAATACTTCTGGAATTACACCTTTTTTAAGCTGTTGAAAAAGTGAAATAAGAGTTAACGGATTGTAGGTTATTTTATGAGGAAGTTCATAAAATTTTTTGTTTAGTATTTCATTTGAAGCCAAACCTGTAAGCTCATAAAAAGCTCTATTACAATTAATAACCTGACCTACGTTATTTAAAATAATAATTGCATCAGGAGCAAAATCGAATATATTTTTAAATCTTTTTTCTCTGGTTGAATAATTATCAATAATATCTTTTTCTTTTTGAATAGGAGAAAAAACTATTATAAAAGTTTGACTTTCGACATTAAAAGAAAAATAATAATTATACCATAAATAACAAGCCTTTAATGAATTATAAATTCTAATTTTATTAGAGACTTTAGCTCCAGAATAAATTTTAAGGTTTTCAATTTTGGATAAATCTTCTGGAAAAATATTGTTTATCCACAAAGAATCGTTTATAGTTGTATCAAAATCAGTAATATTCTGCCATTCTTTGCTATATGCCAAGCAATTGAGATCCTTATCAATGAGCAGAGTTGCTAATGGGTAATCTGTTATATTATAGATTGATTCTTTGCTATTATTCACTTAATCAAAATTGAAATAAACGTTAAAGTTAAAAATCTTTACGTTTTTTCTCAAAAGTAATTAAATGTTGTGCAATTTGATCAAGTGGCATAATTCTGTCAGCTGCATTTAGTTTTATGGCTTCCTTTGGCATTCCAAAAACTACACACGAAGCTTCGTCTTGGGCAACTGTATGAGCACCAGCTTCTTTCATTTCTAATAATCCTTTTGCACCATCGTCGCCCATTCCGGTAAGAATTATTCCAACAGCATTTTTTCCGGCATATCGTGCTGTAGAGCGAAATAAAACATCAACAGCAGGTCTGTGTCGGTTTACGTGTGGTCCTTCTTTTACTTCAACATAATATCTTGCTCCACTCCTCTTTAGTAGCATGTGAAAATTTCCGGGAGCTATTAATGCCCGACCTCGAATAACGGTGTCGCCATTTTCAGCTTCTTTTACACTGATTTTGCAAATTTCGTTTAATCGTTCGGCAAATGATTTTGTAAATTTTTCGGGCATGTGCTGAACAATAACTATTCCGGGCACATCGTGTGGTAAAGCCATTAAAAAATCCTTAATTGCTTCTGTTCCACCAGTTGATGCTCCAACGGCAACAACTATTTCGGTAGTCTGAATCATACTTTTCGACTGCATTGGAGGAATTACTGCATCAGCTGAAAATTTGGGTTGAACGGCAATTTCCTTAACTTGAACTCTTCTTCTAACTCTTGAATTTGCAGCAGCTTTAACAACATCGCATATTCTAATTTTAGATTCTTCGATAAATGATTTTGCATCTAATTGTGGTTTTGTAATAATATCAACTGCACCATATTCTAATGCTCTGATGGCAGTTTCTGTTCCTGTAACAGTTAAACTTGAAATAATTACAACAGGAATAGGATGTTGCGACATAATTTTTTTCAAAAATGTTAATCCATCCATTCTTGGCATTTCAATATCAAGAGTAATAACATCAGGAACTTCTGTTTTAATTTTATTTGCAGCATAAAAAGGATCAGATGCAGTTCCCATTACCTCAATTTCAGGATCTTGCTCCAGTATTGCCGACAGTGTTTGTCTTACTATAGCAGAATCATCAACAATTAAAACTTTTATTTTTTTCATGTGCTTATATTTTAGTATTTGCCAGATATTGACTAGTTTAATGTTTTTGCTTTTTTGCCACAGATTACACTAATTTACACAAATTTGTTTCACAGATTTTTTTGAATTAGCACAGATAAAACAACCTTTGGTTGTTTTAAATCTGTGAACATAGCGAAGCGACTCACGAATGCCTTTAAAAACATTCGATTTATGAGTAAAATTTGTGCAATCTGTGGCTAGTCTTCTTTTTATAATCATTCCCTTTCCGATTTTATCGGAACAAGTCGTGTGTTTATTATTAATCATTGATGTTTCATTTCTTCATTCCTAAATCCTAAATTCCTATTGTATTTATTTTTCATCATTTCGTAATGAGTTTTGAATTAATTTATGATTCACTACACCGTTATCTGTTTGAAATATTATTTTTCGTCCATTTCGTCCACCAAGGCTGGAGCTTAATATTGGAATACTTAAGTCTAAAAGCATGTCTTTTGCCAGTTCAATATTTCGTTCTCCGATATGAAACATATTAGAGTCGTTATTAATTACGTCGCCACCACCAAAAACTTTTGCTTTTAAATTTACTTTTTTACAGCCTAAATCAAGCATTTTTTCTACAAGTTTTTCGACAGCAATATTTCCATATTTTGGAGATGCAAGTCCTTTTCCATTCCAGAAAGGAAGCATAAAGTGATTCATTCCTCCATATTTTAATATTGGATCCCAAAGGCAAATAGAAACACACGAACCTAAAACTGTAGTAATAAATATTGGTTCTTTACTAACATGCAGTGCTCCGGGATATAAATAATGTAAATCGTTCTTATCCATTTAATAAGTAATAATTAATAGGTAATATTTCATTTCGTTTGGGAATTTTTTCGAGCTGAAGCAATAATCTTTGTTAACTCAATTGATTCATTAAATAATGGATAAACTCTTTCTTTCGTAATTAATTCTCCATCAATAACGTTTTCAAGCCAAAATGAAGATTCATCTATTTCCTCAAAAGAAATGCTGAGTTTTGCAATAAATGCAGCCCTAGACTGACCTATACATGCAGCTCGATAATTTGCTGCTGATGAAAATGCTGCTCTTATCAACTGACTATTAATATATTTTCCAAGAGATGTTTTTGGCAATTCATCTCCAAGTCTCACACATCTCCATGCAAAATTCTTCAAACGTTTCTGTAATTCAAATTTATCCATAAGTGTTACATCTTACATTTTAAATATTAAATACTTTAAAGTATTTCGTTATCATCCATATCAAAAAGCAAGTCGTTACCGTCTATTGCAAATCCTATATCTGCTCCGGCTTCCTTTTCAGGGACAACAACTGTAAAATGTGAATTTTTGTTTTTTAATGATGTTACATCAACACTTCCATCGAATAAATCAATTGTTGCCTTTACAATCGAAAGACCAAGTCCATGTCCCCTATTTACTGAATTAATTGAGGCATCAACTCTTTTGAACCTATCGAAAATTAATTGTAAATCATCTTTATTTATACCAATTCCATAGTCCTTTACTGAAATTGATAAATTTCCATTTTCAACACTGATAACTATTTCAATTTTCCCTGCGGCATTCGAGTATTTAATAGCATTATCGAGTAAATTAGTTACAACCAAGCTAATTTTTTCAGAGTCGGTTTTGAACGTGAAATTATTGGTTGTTTCAATAGAATTAATATAGAATTTAATATCTAGTGACATTTGTTTTTCGTCTAATTTGAACTGAAAATTTTCAATTTCACTTAAAATCAACTCTCTTATATTAACAGAATAAACCTCTGGAAAAAATTCGCCAGCTTCAATTTTAGCCGCAGCAAAAATATTCTTCAACTGAAAATCAAGCTCAAAAGCTTCTTGGTATATCATTGCAGCCATTTTCTTAACTTTATCGCATTTACATTCGTCAACAGCTTGAATATTTCTTGATAATCCAAGTATTGATGCAAATGGATTTACAATTTCATTTGTAATATTCGATAAAAAATGGCTTTTTAGAGACTCACTTTCAGACAATTTTTTATTTACGACTTTTAACTGTTCTGTAATAATTGTAAGTTCTTTTAAAGCAGTTTCTTTTTGTTCAAATCTAAACTTCAACTCATCAATTAATTCCTGGTCAGATATTTTTTTCATATATGTTTTTGTTTGTAGTTTAATGTTTGAGGTTTGAAGTTTAACTTCGTTGAGCTCGCAAGCTCGGTTGAAGTTAGCTACGCAGTTCATTCCTTCATTCCTTTATTTCTTAATTTTTAAAATTCCTAAATTCTAAATTTTTTTAAATATTGTTGGCTTAATTTGGTTTAAAGGAACATTCATTCCAATAATTGACTCTGAATGTCCGAGAAAAAAGTATCCTCCGGGTTTCAGTTTCATACACAATTTATTTATAACACTTTCCTGAGTCTCTCTATTGAAATAAATTAGTGCATTTCGGCAAAATATTATATCAAATGTTTCTTTTACATCGTAATAAGCATCCATAAAATTTAATCTTGCATACGATACTTTTTTACGTAGTGAATCATCAACTTTCACCAGTTTATCTACTGTATTTTTGCTTTTCAGGAAATATTTCTTTTTTAAATTCATTGGAATAACAGCAATTCGTTCTTCTTTATAAATTGCATTTACTGCTTTACGAAGTATTTGTGTTGAAATGTCGGTTCCGAATATACTATAATCAAATCCTGGATTTTTCTCAGCAAATTCACTAAAAACAATTGCTAAAGTATAAGGTTCTTCTCCGCTTGAACAGGCTGCACTCCAAACCTTTAATGGTCGTCGAACTCTATTTTCTTTATAAAACTCTGGTAAAGCCGAATTGGTTAAATAATCGAAATGAACGGGTTCTCTAAAAAAATCGGTTTTGTTTGTAGAAACCACATCAATCATGTGAATTAGCTCATTACTATTTTGTCCTTCTTTACTAAAAACAAAATCGCAATAATCTGAAAAATTAGTGTATTTTAATTCCCTAAGTCTCTTTTGCAAACGACTTTGAAGCATCACTTTTTTTGCCTCAGGTAACTTTATTCCACATTCATTATAAATAAAATTACTTATTTTATTAAAATCTGCCGTTGACATTTTGGCATTAATAATATCTTTTAGTTCTTGTAATGAGGCTGCCATCGTTTATAGGTTTGAAGTTTGAGGTTTGAAGTTGTTCACTGTTTTTTTACCGCTAAGTAACAATGTCGCAAAGTTTTATTTTATATATTTCATTTTATATTTCTTTGAGTAGCTTTCCCAATGAAAATCTCATAGGGGTTAACTTAACTTGTCCCGCTAGGGACAAAATATTGATAGAAAGAAATTTAGCCCCACATAAAAGTGCCGTAGGTACAAAATATAATATTGATTTTAAAAACAATATTTCATCCCTAAAGGGATTTAAA
>MEND01000169.1:9883-29825 GCA_001768975.1 Bacteroidetes bacterium GWA2_31_9
TAAATTTATTATAAATTAATATTTAATCTCATCATTCCAACACTGGCATTGTCAACTGAAGTTAATGCTCCAGGGTTAATAATATACTGAAATACTGGTTGTAGCGAAATTTTATCAGTTACATCGTACTTATATGTAAATTCAAGTGCTGATTCATTTGTTGCGATAATTGGTGAATTCAATTTAACAACATCGTCGTTTATTGAAGCATAAGCAACACCAACACCTAAAACTCCTTTTCCTTTTTTTGATAAAAATCCATGAATATGCAATCCAAAACCGCCATATAAGTCAACCAAATTCTGTGATCCCTGAGCAAAACCAAATTGTCCAAAGCAGGCAATGTGTCTTTCATTATCTATCGAAAAAAGATCTTGATCGAAAGTGCAATAAACAGCAAGATTGCCACTAATGATAGTATCTGAGGCATCTGTTAATGAGGCATAATCAGCATTATGATACATTGCACCAATTTTGTATTCTGTTTGAATTTTTTCTTCAAAATACTTTGTATATCGAAGCTCTGCTATTGAAATAACTCCTTCATCACTTGTTAATTTCCAATTTGTATTGTATGGATCGTCTGCAAAATCACCAGGATTGCCATCATAAAAACCTACTCCAGCTGATAAATTATCAGTAAACTTATAATTCAAAACTAAACCTAAAGCATTTTTTGGAAAAATGGAAACAGGCATATTTAATGATAATGCTGGATTTACTCCAAAAGAACTATTTGTAAATAATGAACCATAACCTGTTGATTGAAAATTAGCTGCTAAATCGTTTACGCCTGCTAAAACTGTAAGTTTACCAATTTCTTGCTGATAAGCTAATTGATAAATAAATGTGCCATCTCCATTTTCAGCGTTAGAGAATGTTTGAATGTCGCCAACTAATGAACCAGTAGGTGTTTCGGCATGAGTATTTAAGCCGTATAATTGAAAAGTTCCACCTTTCCATAAGCCAAGTTTTTCGGTGCTAAATTCAGTTCCAATTAAAAATAAGCCTAAATACCCTGGAGAGTTGTCAATTTTAGAATTAATAACACTATAAAAATCACCAATATATGTTGCATTTAGGGTTAATGCACTATCTATTTGTGAGTAAGCTATTGATGGTAATATCAATACTGTGGTAAATAATTGTAAAAAAAAGTTCTTTTTCATTTTAGTATTTTTTATAATTAATATTCTACAAATTAATTATGATTAAAACTTTTAATCTATACCTAACAATTGGTAATATTCATTCCTCATTCTTGAAGTTTTCTAAAGAAACACTGTACTTTATAATTCACACTATTTAAATTTTAAAAAAAGTTATTACATCTTTTAATTGTTCTGCTTGACTGGATAACTCTTCAGAGCTTGTTGCCATTTCTTCTGACGATGATGCATTTTGTTGTGTTACATGATTAAGCTGATTAATTGCTTTATTAATTTGCTCAGTTCCTGTACTTTGTTCAGAACTTGCTGCAGAAATTTCTTGTACAAGCTTTGATGTTTTCTGAATATCAGGCACAATTGCATTTAACATTTCGCCTGATTTTACAGCAATTTCAACACTTGTTTTAGAAAGAGTATTTATTTCATTTGCTGCAATTTGACTACGTTCGGCAAGTTTTCTAACCTCTGATGCAACAACAGCAAAACCTTTTCCATGCTCTCCGGCTCTTGCAGCCTCAACAGCAGCATTTAATGCAAGAATATTTGTTTGAAAAGCAATATCGGTAATAATTGATATTTTATCAGCAATTTTCTTCATTGCCTCAACAGTTAAGTTTACATTGTTATTGCTTTTAATAATTTCTTCGTAAGCTTTTATTGCAATTTTTTCTGTAAGTTTTGCATTTTCACTGTTTTGATGAATATTGGCTCCCATTTCTTCCATCGAAGATGAAATTTGCTCAACTGATGCTGCCTGCTCTGAAGCTCCTTGCGAAACTTCTTGTGAGCTCTGACTTAGTTGATTACTAGCAGATGCAATATTTTCGGAATTAGCAATAATTGCAATTACAACTTCTTTCAGCTTTTCAGACATTTCCTCCATGGAATGTGCTAAAAGACCAATTTCATCTTTTTGATGTACATCAATTTTGACAGTTAAATCACCATCGGCTAATTTTTTTGAAAAGTCAACACCTTTTTTTAATGGATTAACAAGTCCTTTTGTCATAATTAATACAAAAATTATAGTAATTATTGTAGAAATTATTACAATTAAAATTACACCATAGTTTGTAGTTTTTGCCTGACTAACTAAATGTTCATCAGTTAAAACATGCTCGCCTGAAACATCAATAATTTCAATTAAAATAATACCTACTTCTTTTAAATATTTCATAGTTTCGTTACTATAAATATTTTGTATTGCATTAATCTTATTTAATGAATCATTGCTATTCCATATTTCTGAAATTTTTATTGCAGATTGATGTAGTTTTTCGTGTGGTGATTCAATTTTGTTGAGTAATTCTTTTAGTTGTGGAACTTCCTTTTCAAGTGCTAATCTTTCATCTCCATAATACCATTTTCCAAAAGCACAATTGTGTGAATTTTTTTCGATATTAAGTTCATTTTCATTTTGTTTCATAACAAACTCACTCAAATTTACAGTCCATTTTAAATGATCAACATAAATTTGTTTTAATGTACTTTGAAAATTATTTCCCTTAACCATACTTTCTGAATCGTTTATTAAAAAATAAATTCCAATTATTGACCAAAATGCTACAATTGCAGCAAGCAACATTATGACACCAAATGAGAAGTATAATTTGTAAGTTATTTTTAAATTATTCCAAGTCATGTAATTTTATATGTATTGTTAAATAAATTTGGATACTTCGACAAATTCAGTGACTAATCAATTATTATTAAAATTTTTCAAATTCTGAATGTTTTCCATCGTCATAAATCTCTAATTCAAAGCCTTTTTTGTTTGTTATTTGTTGTTTGTAGTTTGCTGTTTTTGGTTGAATATGTGCAACTTTAACTTTATTTTCCTTTTTGGTTTTAAAAGAAGTTGTTTTTGAATCAATTTTGAAAAATGAAATTATATCTTTTAATTGTTCGGCTTGACTTGAAAGCTCTTCGGAACTTGTAGCCATTTCTTCTGATGCTGCTGCATTTTGTTGAGTAACTTGATTCAACTGATTAATTGCACTGTTAATTTGCTCTGCACCAGAGTTTTGTTCAATACTTGCTGCTGTAATTTCTTGTACAAGCTTTGATGTTTTTTGAATATCGGGAACAATTTCGTTTAATAGTGTATTAGATTTTATTGCAATTTCGACGCTTGATTTTGAAAGAGTATTAATCTCACTTGCAGCTATTTGACTGCGTTCGGCTAATTTACGTACTTCAGATGCAACAACTGCAAAACCTTTTCCATGTTCACCTGCACGAGCAGCTTCAACAGCAGCATTAAGTGCTAGAATATTGGTTTGGAATGCTATATCGCTAATAATTGAAACTTTATCGGCAATTTTTTTCATAGCATCAACTGTTTGATTTACATTATTGCTACCTTCTAAAATATCGGACGCAGCTTTTGCAGATATTTTTTCTGTTTGTTGTGAATTGTCTGTATTTTGTTGAATGTTTGAAGTCATTTCTTCCATTGATGAAGATATTTCTTCGGCTGATGATGCTTGTTCTGATGCTCCTTGAGAAACTTCCTGAGAGCTTGAACTTAACTCTTCACTTGCTGATGCTATATTATTTGCACCATTAACCACTGCTTCAACAACTTCTTTGAGTTTTAAAACCATATTTTGTAATGTTAGAGCTAATATTCCTATCTCATCTTTTTGTTGAATATTGATAGTTGCTGTTAAATCTCCTTCAGAAATTTTAGTTGCAAAATCGACACTTAATTTGATTGGTTTTGAAATATTTCGAGCAATAACAAAAGCAATAATAACTGCAAATAATGAAGTTAGAAAAAATAAAATTATTGTTTGCATCATTGCTTTTTGTGAAATAGCATCAGTATCTCGGTTAATTTGAGCAATTGTTTCTTCATAATTTTGCTCCAATTTTTCAAGAATATCAATAATGACAGTTCCATTTTCGTCAATAGTTTTATCAAGTTTTGCTAAATTGCTTTCAATGCTAACTGTATCATCATTTTCAACAATTTTAAGTCTATTAAAATAATTTTGTTTTAATTCTATAACTTGACCATAACTATTGGAAAATGTTTGAAATTTGTCTGTAGTTTTTTCACACTCAATTTTTACATTATTTTTCATTGATAAATAATTAATTCCCCAACTATTATCTATAACAGAATTAATTATTTCGTTAAAATTTTTATTGTAATCTTTTGTAAATCGATCGTGTTCATTAGAAAATACATTAAATTCAGCTAGTTCATTGTCTTCAAGAATTTCCATTAACATCTGCATATCAGAACGGATGTTATATTTTGCTTCCATAATAGCATCGGCAAGTTCATAACTTTTAATTATGTCGTTTTTACTTCTTTCTAAATTATTAAGTGTATAAACCTGTTGAAAACCAATAATTATAAGTAAGGCGATTATTACACCCATTGCTGTAATTAATTTTGTTCCTATTTTAAGATTTTTCCATTTCATATTACTTTTTCTTTTACCGTAGGACTTGTTCCGATTCATCGGAAGGCACAAAGTCGCAATGTATAAATCTTTACGACTTAGTGTCTTTGCTACTTATTAATACTTAAAATTTTTCAAATTCTGAATGTTTTCCATCATCGTACAACTCTAAATCGTAACCCTTTTTGTTTGTGGTTTGTGGTTTGTGGTTTGTGGTTTGATGCTTAATATGAGCAACTTTTACTTTATTCTCTTTTTTTGCTGTAAAAACTTTTGATTTTGCATCAATTTTAAAGAATGATATTATATCTTTTAACTGTTCTGCCTGACTTGCAAGCTCTTCGGAACTTGTTGCCATTTCTTCTGATGCTGCTGCATTTTGCTGAGTAACCTGATTTAATTGATTTATTGCACTGTTAATTTGCTCTGCACCTGAATTTTGTTCAATACTTGCAGCAGTAATTTCCTGAACAAGTTTTGATGTTTTTTGAATGTCGGGAACAATTGAGTTTAATAATGTACCTGATTTTATTGCAATATCAACACTTGATTTAGAAAGTACATTTATTTCGTTTGCTGCAATTTGACTACGTTCGGCAAGTTTTCGAACTTCGGCTGCCACAACTGCAAATCCTCGTCCATGCTCACCAGCACGAGCTGCTTCAACTGCTGCATTAAGAGCAAGAATATTAGTTTGGAAAGCTATATCGCTAATAATTGTAACCTTATCAGCTATTTTCTTCATGGCTTCAACCGTTTGATTAACATTACTACTTCCTTCGATAATATCTTCGGCAGCTTTTGCAGAAATTTTTTCGGTTTGCTGTGAATTGTCTGTATTTTGTTGAATGTTTGAAGTCATTTCTTCCATTGATGATGAAATTTCTTCGGCTGATGATGCTTGTTCTGATGCTCCTTGTGAGACTTCTTGTGAACTTGAACTTATTTCTTCACTTGCTGAAGCTATATTATTTGCTCCACTAATAACTGATTCAACTACTTCACGAAGCTTTTCTACCATATTTTTTAGTGAATCGGCAAGCTTTCCAAATTCATCTTTTTGATTTACATCAATAGTTGCTGTTAAATCGCCAGCAGCAATGCTTTCGGCAAATTTTACTCCTTTATTAAGAGGACTAGTAATTCCTAATGTAATAATCAAACCTAAAATAATAGACACTAATACGCCCAATAATACAACAATCATTAATCCCATTACTGCATTATCCAAACTCTCATTAGATTTTATATCTTCTACATGAGCAATTTGATTATTTATTTCAATTAATTTATCAAGACTTTCATGCGTTGAATAATATAAATTATTAGCTTGTGCTAATTGGTCGAAAACATTCTGGTCAAATGCTTTAACTACTTCGTCATCGAAAGATAATCCACTGCTTATTAGTTTATCCTTTTCTTTTGCCAGTTCATTAATTTTTTTGGCTAATGGTTCCCATTGTTCCCAAAGTTGAACAAAATTTTTCCATTCAATTGCTTCTTCTGTTGACTGAGGTAGTAGCTCGTAAATTTTCCATGCAATATCAATGTCTTTCCATGAAGTTTCTAATAAATCGTATTGTTTCTCTCGTGCATCCTGCGATTTCATTAATGGATTTGCAAGACCTCTGTTTGCAACAATTACCCTATTTTGATTAGTTGAAACTTCTAATAAAGCTTTAATACTTGGAAGCCTTACTTCAATAATTTCATCGGCAGAATCCATTACATCGTTTAAACCTTTATAGCCAATAAATCCGATGAAAGCACCAATAAGTGCAACTATAATAAAACCTGTAAGTAACTTTGTTCTAACATTAATATTTTTCCAGTTCATTTTTTCTTTTTTTATTAATTTTTAATAGTTAATTTATTAGGCATCTGATTTTTCTTTGAAGCTATCTTTGAGCATGATAATTTCTTCTGATGAAAATACTTTATCAATATCAAGTAACATGATAAACTCTTCGTTAAAATGTATCATTCCTTTGATAAATTCAGATTTGTATTTGCTACCGATGCTTGGTGGAGGCAAGATATTTTTTTCTTCTATTTCAAGTACTTCCTGAACAGAATCGACTAAAGCACCTACATGTACGTTATCGTTTTCAATAGCAATATCCATTACAATAATACATGTATTGGAAGTAATTTCATTTGCTACAATTCCAAATTTTACTCTAGTATCGACAACTGGTAACACAGTACCTCTTAGATTAATTACGCCCAACATATATTCTGGTGCTCTTGGTACTTTTGTAATTTTTGTCATTTCAAGTATGTTTAATACCTTACTTACATGTGCTGCAAATAGCTCATTTCCAATCTTAAAGGTTAGATATGAATTGCTATTTATTGTTGTTTCATTTGCCATATTTTTATTGTTTGAGGTTTGAAGTTTGAGGTTTGAGGTTTGAAGTTTGAGGTTTGAGGTTTGAAGTTTGAGGTTTGAGGTTTGAAGTTGGCTACGCAGTTTATTCCTTCATACCTTCATTCTTTCATTTCTTCATTCTTTCATTTCTTCATTCCAAAATCGTAAATCAATTAAATTGAGCTTCTCTTTTAATTTTTTCGTTTGAGAATTTTGATATTATTTTATTTGTATCCATTATTAAAGCTATAGTTCCATCGCCAAGAATAGTTGCTCCGGATATTAAATCCTGATTTTTAAATAGTTTGCCAAGAGGTTTTAATACAGCTTGATATTTACCTACAATAGAATCGAAAGATAAACCGACTTTAACTCCATCAAATTCAACCACAACCATTTGCATTTGTTCGGGGGCGTTGTCGTGCATTTCAAACTCGTCTCTTAAATAATAGAATGGGAATTGTGTTTCGTCAAGAATTATTAAATTGTTGTAACTTTTTATAAGGTTTGACTTTCTAACTTCATAACATTTATTAACAACTGACAACGGAATTACAAAATATGTATCACTAATTTTTACAAGTAATCCATCAATTATTGATAATGTTAATGGAAGTTTAATTGTTAAAGTAGTACCTACGTTTACTTTAGATTCAATATCAATTTCGCCACGAATTTTTAGTATATTCCTTTTTACGACATCCATTCCTACTCCACGTCCTGATACACCCGTAACCTTTGATGCTGTAGAAAAACCTGGAAGAAAGATTAAATCAAACGCATCTTTTTCTGTAAGAATTTTATCTGGTGTTATTATACCTTTTTCGATAGCTTTTGCTTTAACTTTATCAACATCAATACCTGCTCCATCATCAATTATTTGAACATGAACATTTGCACCAGAATAGAATGCTTTTAGCATCAATTTGCCTTGTGCTGGTTTGCCTTTTTTTACACGAACATCGGGCATTTCAATACCATGATCAATGCTATTTCGAATAATATGTAATAATGGATCGGTAAGATTTTCTATTATAGTTTTATCAAGCTCGGTATCAGTTCCTTCGGCACTAAAAAGAATATCTTTTCCTAATTCAGAAGATAGATCGCGAATTAATCTTCTGAATCTAGTAATTTGAGTTTCAATAGGAATCAGACAAATACTAAATGTAATATCACGTAATTGTCGTGTAATTTTTTCAAAATTTTCAGATATTGCTCCTAATTCGCTATTAGAATTATCATTTTCAGATAGTAGCAAAAGTCGAGCTTGTGAAATCACTAACTCACTCACAAGATTCATTAACGAGTCTAATTTATCTGAAGAGACTCTGATGCTAGAAATAAGATTTTCTTTCGCAATAGACTGTGAGCTACTTTTTTCGATTACTTCATCAGAAATGGTTTCAATGTTTTCGACTATTTGAGGAGTAATATTATCTGCTAAATTTTTAAGATATGGTAATGATATTTCAACTCCATTACTATAATCATCTCTTAATTTAAATTCAAATTCATCGTTCACTAAATCAAAAGATGCTATTTCGTTTATTTCTAATTTACATTCATCTTCGACAAATATAAATACATCCATTATTCCATTATGTCCTTCAGATGTTGAGATAACAGCAAGCCACTCAGTGTAACATACATCTGGAGTTATTTCATTTATTTCAGGAATCTCTTTTAAATTTGCAATAACAATTGCTTTACCAATAGAATGTAAATCTTCTAAAAGAAATAAAGGATTTGTTCCAAACTTTAGAATGTCTTCGTTTGGTTTGAAGCTAACTAAAAAAGTTGAATTTCCATAGGTTGAAGAACCGGAAACGGCTTCATCTTGCGGAATATTAACAACTTCTTCTTTAATCTCAATAATTTCCTTTATCTGTTTTGTAAGTTTTTCGTGCTTTTGAATATTTAAATCATTAGTTAATTTTTCGTCAACCAATAAAGCTTTAAGATGATCAACAGATTCTAATGTTGTGCTTAAAAGCTTAGAAGATATTTGTAATGCATTATTCCTTACTAAATCGTAAATTGATTCGAGATTATGGGTAAACTCCTCCATTTTTGTAAAACCAAACATAGAGCTATTACCTTTTAAAGTATGCATTACTCTAAAGACTTTCTCAATACATTCATTGTTGTTTGGATTTTCTTCAAGAGTCAACAATGATTCTTCAAGATCGCTAATTAATTCATTAGCTTCTTCAATAAATTTTTGCTTAAATTGTTCTATCATCTTACTACTTTTTTAAGCACTTCAAGTAATTTAGCTGGGACAAAAGGTTTAACAATCCATCCTGTGGCACCAGCTTCTTTTGCCTCAATTTTTTTTGCAGTTTGCGATTCTGTAGTTAAAAAAAGTATAGGTATATACTGATAAGTACTCATACTTCTAATCTTTCTTATTAAAGAAATACCATCCATAATCGGCATGTGCAAGTCGGTAATTACAAGATTAATTTCCTGACCGTCGAGATACTTAATTGCATCAGAACCATCACAAGCTTTCATTACAGAAAACCCTGCATTCTCGAGTGTAAATGATACGACTTCTCGAATGCTTTCAGAATCGTCGACAATTAATACATTTTTTGACATAAAATATATATTTAACAGATTATCAAATTTGTTTTATTTATTAACTTTTTTTGTTCGTCAGATAACACATATCTGATTGAGAGTATTTTTTCAGATTTTTTTGCTGATTTTTTAAATGACTCAAGTAATTGTAAAAAAGACAAGTCAATAGATGATGCGTTTTGAATTAAAAATTCATAGTTTGTATTTAGCTTCAATAATTCTAACATATCATTTTTAATTTCATTACTATTTTGAAGCGACAGTACTCCTTCAATAGTAATAACTGAACTATTTTCTGTCTGCTTAATCTCAAATTTATATGTTTTCATTTGTTTGTATTTTAGTTATTATTAAAGAGTTTGAGGTTTGAGGTTTGAGGTTTGAGGTTTAACTTCGTTGAGCTCGCAAGCTCGGTTGAAGTTGGCTACGCAGTTCATTCTTTCAATTTTTCATTTCTTCATTCCTAAATCTCTAAATTCTAAATTCCTAAATCTCTAAATTCCTAAATGTTTTGATAAATGTTTCATGTTAAAATTTAAAAAAGTTCGACATCTCCTAATTCATCTTGCTCAACAATGCTCTCTTGACTATCTATATGCGACTGTTCATGATGAATGTTCCTTTCGCTTTGCATTGTATAATACTTTTCAATATGTCGAAGGTTAATTTCTTTGTTTTCAATATTATGATTTATTATTTTGTCCTTAATTTTTTCATAAATCATTTCAAGATCATTAACAATATCATCAGATGTTTTATCAAAATTTGATGATTTCTCAATATGTGTAATTGTAGGATTTATCTCATCCTGAAGCATTTCTTGTAATTGGTTAATATGAGTTAAAACCAAGTTTATATGATCTTTTTTTTCTTTTAAGCCATTTATTATATTGTTCAATGAAAGATTTAAATTTCTATAATCCTCGTTGAATGAATGTGCAATAATTTGCTTATATACAGATGAATTTACTTTTTTACAATCTTCAAAAAGGTAATTAATTTTTGCATATATTTTTTCGGGGATTATATATTTGTTTTCAATTAATACAGTAACCTTATTTGACAATAATTCAATAAAAGAGTCAACTTGAGAAAGGTCATTGTTTTCAATATTTTGATTAAAGTCTTTTAATGTATTTATTAAATCATTAAAACCTTTATCAAATTCTGTAAATTGAACATTAATATTATTAAGTTTACTAATAGATTCCTTTTCAAACGATTGCATTATTTTATTATCATTATCTAATGATTTATCTTCATTATCAGCAGTAAGTTCGAACAATTCATCATCAATAACAGAAGAGAAGGTATAAAACTTATTACAAATTTCATATAATGTATTGCTGTAATCGAGTATTGTATTAAGATTCACTTTAATACTTTCGAATGCTGTCTGACACTCTTTATTTGTAAGGTCAATTTGAGCTGAATGAATTTTTGTAATATCTGGTAAAATCGATAAAAATTTTGTATCGCTAATTTTATTATTTTCAATATCTACAACTAAATTCAACTCATTAATTACTTCTAAATGAATCGAAATTATGTGTTCTAATTTTTGTCGAATAATATCATGATATTGTAAGTTTGTTACAATTTTATCAATTGATGAAAAGTAATTTGCAGATATTTCTGAAAGTATATTTAACTCATTATCAGTAAGAGCTTTTTGTTTTATAGAAATTTCTTTAGCTTCATTAATTCTGGCAACTATTAAATCAGTTACATTACTATTGTTATGAAATAAATTATTTAGTTCAACGATGCCTGTATTAAAGTATTCGATTAAAACATTAAAATTTCTTTTGAATAATGAATTAACCCATTTTAAATTTCTAATTAAGTTATCAAGTTTTACATTAGAATAATTAGTGTTTTGCTTATTTTCTTCAGTCAATAAAACAATTCGAATATTATAGACTAATGAATTATATTCGTTCTGAAGACTTATTAGTTCATTAATTTTAGATTTAATATTTGTCAATTCATTTATAATTCGCTCAATATTAGCATTTAGCACATTCGATTTTGAGTATATGTATTCAAATTCGTTATTAATCTCGTCATCAGAATAGTATATTTTTTTTCCAAAAATCAGATCTATAAACTGTTTTGTATTTTCTCCAATATCCTTTGCTTTTTTATGCAAATTTCTCAACTCCCTCGATAACTTTAAAAAGTCATTTTCAGAATATTTTTGTAAAGTATCAACCTTTAGGTTTAGCTCTCCAAATTTTGAAACTAAAAGACTTTTTATTGAATTATTATTATTTGGCATAATAAGATTTACTAAAATTTATTTATTATATCGTTTAATTTATCAATTGTATAAGGCTTGCTAATTACACCATCAAAATAGTCGAAATGTGGATTTTCTCTAACATACTCAAGTGGGTGAGCAGTTAAGGCATAAACCTTAGTAATATCAGAACTAAGCAACATTTCGCTTCTAATATACCATGCTGTTTCAAATCCATTCATAACTGGCATTTCAATATCAAGAAGTACTAAGTCAATTTTATTTTCCTTCAAGACATCAAGGGCTTCCTGTCCATTTTTTGCTTCAAAGCATTTTATTTCAGGAAAATCGTCTAATAAATCAACAATTAAGATTCGATTAGAAGCAAAATCGTCAACAACAAGTATTGATATTTTTTTCATATTAAAAAAGTTCTACTTCAATATTTTGTAAAAATGCAGCAAACGTACAACCGTTATTAAGCTTAATATCGTTAAGGGTTAAAAGAACAGAAACCTCATTCCCTTCTATTGTTTTGATATTAATTTCAGATTTAGAGTTATTAAGTCTTTTTGTTTCACCATTTTGATAATAAGCTCCGAAACCATCTTTTTCTTTTTCAAGCTTTAAGTCGATTATAATATCAATATTCTTACCCAACAATTGTTCTTTTTCACAGCCAATAATTTCTTCAGCAGCTTTATTAAGATGGTCAATTACGCCATCTTGATCAAATGTTATAATACCCTCAACACAACCTTCTAATATTGTACTATTTTTCTTTTTCTCAGCTTCAATAACTTCAAGTTGTTTTTTAAGTTTTTTCTCACTGTCTTGGAGAGCGACTTGATTTTTACGCATTTCTTCTTGGAGTACTTGTAATTCTTCTATGTTTTGCAATAAGTCATTTTCTTTGTTTTTCAACTCATTAGCCTGTCTAATAGTTTCTTGCTCCATTTTCTTTTGCTCTGAAATATCGTTGGCAACATAAATTACTTTTGCAACTTCTCCATACATATCATTAACAGCTGTAAATGTTTCGTGTAACCATCTTTTTTCGTCCAAATTAGTTACTCTTAACGACTGACCTTGCGAAGGTTTGCCATTGATAGTGCTTTTCCAAGTACGTTTAAATTCGTCCAAATCATCTTTAACTATAAAGTCAAAAATATTTTTGATTTTAATATCTTCTATTGAATCAAATCCGAATGACTCCATAAAATATGGATTGCAATGAATCATTTTTCCGGAAGGTTCAAACTCGGCTTTCATTGTTGAGTTATTTAATGCTTGAATTTGTCCCTCATAATCAAGGCTTTGTTTTTTCTGCTCTGTTGTGTCAATTGCTAAAAATAATATTTTCTCAACCGAACCATTATTATCTCTAACACAGGTATATGTTGCCATTGTCCACAAGTCTTTACCTTGTTTGGTTACATGCTTCATATCGCCCTCAAAGTGCTTTCCTCCTTTTGAGAGTTTATCCCAAATTTGAAAAAACCACTCTCTGTCTTTTTCATTAATAAACATTGAAATATGCTGACCTTCAACTTCTCTGTTTGAGATGTAGCCTAATTTTGTTAAGAATTTAGTATTTGCATATAATAATGTTCCTTCTGTATCATATTCGGCTCTGATAAGTGTATGATTTACAGAATTTGTAAAACTTGCTAAAAGCTCACTTTGTTTTGCAGCTTCTTCTTGAGTAGCTTGAAGCTCTTCCATGTTCATTCTCATTTCTTCCTCTTGATCTGCCATTTTTTTGGCTTGTTCTTGAGTTTCACGAAGTAAATTAGCTGTATGAATATTTATTTTAAGATTAGCAATTGTTGTGGCTGTACTTGATGCAATTCTTTCAATAAAATCAATCTCGTATTGTTCAAAAATTTTAAATGATGCTAATTCAATAATTCCAAAGATATTGTCTTCAATTTTCATGGGAACAATAAGTAAATTACGTGGATTTGAAGTTCCTAATCCAGATGTAATTTCAATATAATCTTCAGGAATATCTGTTACAAAAATTGTTTGCTTTTCTAATGCACAATTGCCTATAAAACCATCGCCAATGTGTATTTTTTTCTCTAAGAATTTTTTTCTACTATAAGCATAAGCTGAAACTAATTCTAAATATATTTCATCTTTATTATCGTCATTATATAAGAATAATCCTCCTTGATTTGCCTTCAAATATTCGACTATATTCTTTAAAATCTCGTTTGCAAGAATTTCCATATTAGAGTTATTCTCTCGAAGAAGCTCTGAAAATTTTGCTAATCCTTCTGAAGCCCAATTACGTTGATCGTCTTCTTTTTTTCTTAATTTTTCATCCTCTTTTGCATCAATAAGACTTTTTCTCATATTCAACAATGAATTTCCCAATACATCACTATCGCTCAATGGAATATAATTGGCATGCAAATTTCCTTGACTAATTTCATTTGCAAAACTTGTTGAATCTTCTAATCCTTGTATTAAAGTATTTAAAGGATTTACTATGGTTTTAATTTCTTTAATATCGCTAACTTCTAATTTCTCGGCAACTTTTCCTTTCGACATTATCATTAATGTCTTAGAAATATTTGTAATTAATTTTATTAATGTTTTTAATAATAAAGTATTTAACAAAACAAATATTACAAGTACTATAAGATATGTTTTAAGTAATGAAATTATTAAACTATGAATAGAAGCATAAACATCTTCTTCGTTAACACTAATTCCAAGAAATGACTTTATTGGATCGTAATATTTGTAATATATTATTTTTTGGCTTTGAATATCTTCATCGTTTATATTTTTCAAGTGAGTTTTTCCATTTGATGTTAAAACAATTTTTTCAAATACTTCTGATGAAATTACATTTTTGCCTTCTAAAAATGGATGAACCAAATAAGTACCTTTCTTGTCTAAAATAAAAGCATAAGAGGTTTTCAAATATTTTTTACTATTAAAAATCTCTGAAACTGCATTTAATTCATTATTAAATTCCTTATTAATTTCAATTAAAGAATCGTTATAATTTTTTGCTAATAATTCACTTTTTTGTTTAAAGTATATATCCAAAATGTCGGACAAATCATTCAAGTGAACAAAAAATCTATTATCAGTATCCTTTAATATTCTTGACTTTTCAGTATTTACAACATAATAGCCATAAATTGAAAAAATTATTGTCAATACTAAGACTGATAAAATGTTATATACTAATGTAAATCTTAAATTAAATAATTGCTTCATAAAGTTTTTTTATAAAATAATTTTATACAATTTTAAGAAGAAAATCAATTTGTTTCATTACTTTTTATCTATGATAGATTATTTTAAAACATGATATATATCAATTGATTTAAAAAGACAACTCAGAATTCAAAAAAATATAATAAATCTATAAATGACAATTTGTCTGCTTTTAATTACAAATACGAATTGGTCTTAATTTTGACTGCGAAGAAACAATCTTTTAAAAAAAAATATTATGCCTATAATTTGGATTATTTTTGGAATATTTATGCTGATTAGTTGGGCTATTGGTGCTCAATTAAAGTCAAAATTTAAAACCTACTCTAAAATCCCTATAAACAATAATTTATCGGGGAAAGAGATTGCTGAAAAAATGCTGAAAGACCATGGAATTTATGACGTAACTGTAATTTCAGTTCCCGGCGACCTGTCAGATCATTACGATCCTACAAAAAAGACAGTAAATCTTAGCAAAGATGTTTTTTATGGACAAAATGTAGCATCGGCAGCAGTTGCAGCTCACGAATGCGGACACGCAGTTCAACATGCCAAAGCTTATAGCTTTTTACAAATGCGAAGCTCACTTGTTCCTGTTGTCAGTTTAGCATCAAAATGGGTACAATGGATCTTATTAGCCGGAGTGTTATTAGTTCAAAGTTTTCCTCAAATTTTATTACTTGGAATTGTTCTTTTTGCTTTAACGACAATATTCAGTTTTATTACTTTACCAGTTGAAATTGATGCAAGCAAACGAGCTTTAGTTTGGTTAAATAGCAGTGGATTAACAACTAATGAAACCCACCCAAAGGCAAAAGATGCTCTTGATTGGGCTGCATATACTTATGTTGTTGCTGCACTTGCATCTCTTGCAACTCTCATTTATTATATTTCGATTTATATGGGAAAGAGAGATTAATTTTTTGATTTTGTTAATAACTAAAAAAAGAGGCTTAATGCCTCTTTTTTATTTACATTACAACAATCTTTTGGGAATATTTCCTTTCACCATTTGTAATTTTTATAATATAAATTCCCTTTTCAGATATTTCAAAATATTGCAGTGAATTCATAATTTTTTCTGACTTAATTGCTCTTCCTTCTAATGAATAAATATCATATTTAGCATTAGAATTAATGGAATTATCAATTTTAATAGCAAAATTACCATTTGACGGATTTGGGAATATTAAAACTGATAAATCATCTTTCTTATTAGTCATTATTCGTGAACTCACTAATCCATTGGTAGAAAACGAATACATAGGCATTCCTTTATTTGGCGATAATGAATCAATTGCAAACGATAGAGAATGTAAACGTTTTCTATATGGACTAACAACTCTTAATTTAATTTTTACATCACAAGCCAAATAATCGAACATTGAATCCTGAAGAGGAATTCCAACCCACATACAATTCATAAAAACATTCTTACGTGAGTAATCACTACCATTTAACATAGCTATTAGTGTATCGCCATAATCATAAGCGTTCATTAAATTGACATATTTTTTTGTAGCGTTATCATACTGAATATTATGTCCCATAATATATACAAAATGTTTTCCACCCATAATTGGCTCTCCAGCAGAACCATTTGTACTCCAATATAAATCTGTTGCACTTCTGTAAGATGGATTCCAAATCATATCTCGTCCATTATCGCCTGTTAAACGTGACGATTCGCCAAACATAAGATTTAACCTTTCGCCAGTTTCAACATCAATTGCATAACCTGGAAACCAGCTCATACCAAATGTACCGGAATTATCGGGCAAACCATTTTTCCCAACAGATTGACTTGATCTTGGATAAAGCTTTTTTTGCTGATTTTCAGCAGTAGGTTCACCTATGTTTGATTCCAGAAATATTGAATCAGGACTATAACTACCAGAACAACCAGACCATACATACTTATTATCGGTAGTTTCTAAAACTGGACAACGAGTCCATTTTGAAGTATCAGAAGTGATTATTAAATCAACATTTGCAAGTCTATGATAATAGGATTTTATTTGCCCCTGACTTGATACTTCTGCAGGACCATGATTAAAATATGATACCAACCTATAAGGAGCAAAATTAGCATTTAAATTTTTTTCAAAAACCTGTTTTTTATCAACCCACTTCTCAGATAGTGCAGTACTAGATTTTCTATCATTGAAAAACCAATTACAATCGCTAGATGACGGATCTGTCCAATCAGTTCCTGATTTTATCCAATCTCTAAAATCATGAATATCTTCATCTTGCAGGAATTTTAGCCATGGTTTTGATGGATCTGAAAATTCGATAGAAGTTGATATAAAACCATTATTTATAGGATTTTGCTTAGTAATTTCAGGTTGTTGAATAAATAATTCTGGCGGAAAAGAATATGGTGTTTGAACAATCTCAACAGATAATCCAAGTTCTGGAATTATTTGTAAATCGTTAACTGAAATCCACGAATTTGAATAAATATTTCCAATTGGATTTTGATTAAACTCTCCGTATTTATCACTGATTACCCAAAGTGCATCAGTAATATAACCAAACACATCATAATTTATAGTATCTGAATTTATATTAGGATTATAGTAATAATAACCCTTTGCATTTTTTCGTACAGAGTTTGGTAAAAATTTTATTTCATATTCACCAATTGGAACATTCAATGGGTCTATAACTTTTATTTTAATTGGACTATAACCTGCTTTATACTTCAAAACCTCCGACTTCCAAGGTGGACCATTCATTATTTGTGTAATTGTAGAATCATCAAGGTCTATCATATTATTGCCACAGCCAAAGCCATCGTGTTGAGTAATTTCAGGCTCATTGCCATAATATGAATTTGTAGTTGTGTTTGCTGATACCGGCATTACTTCATAAACTTTTAAACCCAATTTACTTTCAATATATGGTAATTTTTGCCCAGCAAATGCATCTATTCCGCTCAAATTAAATTGCTTATAATTATTGTATGCATAAGCCACAGCCATAAAATAATATTTCTTATGATTCTCAAGTAATTGATTTGTTCCAGAAAATGCATTATGAGTTATTGTAAAACTATTAGAAATTCCAGAATTTGCTCCATCAACTTCAACTTTTGGTATATATTTTAGTGAATCAAAATTCCAATAATAATTTGTAATTTGGCTTATTCCATCGCTAATATCGCACTGAAAAATCATTTTTGCTTTTGATGTATCGCTTAATTGCTCTGCAGTAATATCTTTATTCTTTAATTGAAAAACTTTATAGCCTTGAAAATTGTAAGTTAAGTCGCAATTTGGAGTTGAAGCAGGACAAACAATTTGCGGATCGGTTATATTATATGTTTCGTTATAATTGTTTGAAGTAGGTCTGTTCCAAATTGTAATAGTAAATTGTTGATCTGATTCTGCAATTGTTAATTCCGGTGCATCAGGCAATTCCAGAGTTTGAAAACAATTATCAAAGAATTTTTGAATTTTATCATCTGTAAGTTTAAGTGCTTCAAGTGAAGCATTTAAGTTTGTATCATTTTCGGCTCTTGCCCATACAACTGCGAGCATTATATCGTTTATTTCTCCTGCTTCCATGATAAAAGGACCAGCGGACAATACAAATCTTCTGTCACCCTGATAATTTACATCTGTAACTTCAGACCATCCATTTGGATATTGTCCTGACATATCTATACCAGATGTTCCAAAATTACATTTATCTGAATTCCCAGGGAACATATAATCCGCAGGCACTTGAGTTGGATTATCTGGGCCCCAGCCAATTCCTCCATATAATAGATTTGAATTATCTTTCCATTTCCCAGATAATATATTATAATGATCAGCTGCAAGTATAGGACAGCCCAATGGACCCCATCCACCACATTCATAAAACATAAATTTTCTTATTCCCCATCTTTCATTATCAATTATATTATCTCCAAAGTTTTGTCCATTTATATTTCCATTTAAAATATCGCCAGATCCTTCAATTTCATAATTTCCAGATATAGAATCATATCTATATCCATTGTTACAATCAAGAATGCCTGAATTATTCCAGTTTGTTAAATCATCGTTGCCATCTGATTCTTTGTAAGGACCTTTTAAAAAATCTATACCTACTGCTGGTGGATAAGCTCCATAAGTATTAGGTTGTCCACTTCCGTCAAAATTGTCAGCACTATATAAATAACCCAAACCTCTATTAACATCGCAACCAATATAATCATCATCTGGCCAACCCAAATCAGCATCTGTCCATTGACCGAAGTATGTATTATTATATGAATTAGCAGAACTGTTATAAACTTCATAATTATAAAATGTTGTATTATTAATGTCGTCGTCGTTTGTCAGATAAGCAAATGCCTGAGCATGAACTTCAATTCCTAAAGCATCTCCTCCGGTTTCGGTATGAATATTTCCTTTATCGTTAAAAACCCACCAAAGGGCTACATCGCCATATAGAATTGATTTATTGCTTCCGGGAATATCTTTGCAACTTACAGTTCCATCAAGGTCGAAGTTTGGATAATCGCCATTATCTGGATTATAAATTCCATCGGCATTATTATCGAAAAATGGAGCTAAATAATTGGGATAGTTATTAGCAACATCGCCATGTGCAGGCCAATTAATAATTGATTGAGGAACAAAATAATTTGGAAATAAACTATCACGTTGAGAAACTGGAGTATTAAACCAATTTCTGAATGTTTTTACTTCCTTTCTTGTTACAGTATAAATTTTATTGTATTCTAAGCATGTTTCGACATTTGTTGTAGGAAAATTATTACCAGAAGTTGTTAAAGGTCCCGACCAGAAATCAATTCCATCTTGCCTGAATCTTTGTGCTGCAACATGTAACTGTCCATTTTGGTCGATACCACCAATCCAAACTGAACCAGCAAAAAGTGCTGTTTTTCCAGAACCCT
>MEND01000170.1 GCA_001768975.1 Bacteroidetes bacterium GWA2_31_9
TGACTGTGGGGTATCTTCTACCTGTAATGGAGATGTGTCCTCAATGAACACTTCAAGTTTTACAACATCAGCTCTAGCAAATCAAGTTGTAACAGACTGTTCAGGTAAATTTGTTGACTCAGGTGGCGAAAATGCAGAATACTCAGATAACGAAAATTACACTTTCACAATTTCACCAGCAGGAGCTAGTCAGATAAGTGTATTTTTCACAGATTTGAATATTGAATTAAATTACGATACGCTTTGGGTTTACGACGGACCAAGTGTTGCGTCGCCTTTAATCGCTTTCTATACCGGAGTTAAAGACACATTTACTTTGGTTTCGACAAGCGGAAGCATTACTTTTAAATTCTGGACTGATTATGCAACAACAAAATCGGGTTGGATTGCAAACTGGACAAGCTATGGAAGTAATTGCAACAACCTTCCGTTGACATCAATTTCACCTCTTTCTCAGAACTGGCAATCAACAAATTTTGATGTGTCATTTATTGATTCCGATAATAGTGGTGTAGGATTAAACAAAGAATTTTATTTCGTAAGCGATTTTAATGGAACAGATTGGTATGCAAATTCAAGCAATGGATTTTTGAACGATAATTTTAATACTGTTTTAAATTCTGAATGGCAAACTCCAGTAGGTCAGTGGGATATTGTTAATAGTGACGTAGTTCAATCTGATGCAGTATTGTCAAATACTAATATGTATGTACCTGTAAAACAGGATAGTAATTTTACATATTTATACAATTTCAAAATGAAAATACTTAACGATGCCACTAGCACAACAGAGCGTGCCGGAATATACATTTTTTCTGACGATTCAACAGGAGTGGAGCGTGGAAATTCATATTTGATTTGGTTCCGACCTTACGAGAAAAAAATCCAGCTTTGGGAAAACATAAATAATGTTGACTACCTTAGAACTTACGATTATTACAATTTGGCTTTCGATACTTGGGTCGATGTCAAGTTTGTTTATAATCCGCAAAATGGCGAAATGAAAGTTTATTTGAATGATGTTTTGGCAACTTATTGGGTCGATTCAAATCCATTACAATCTGGCGATTTTATTTCGTTCCGTTCAACATATTGCAGTGTAAAAATTGATGATGTAAAGATTTACAAATCAAGGATAAATACTCAAAATATTTCAATTGGAGATTCGTTAAGCGATGTGCGTTTTCAGAATGTTTCGCCTTCTGTTCCATCGTGCAAAGTTTCTTCAATCGTTATTGATAATATGAATTATATCTCTGTAACTGATTCATTATTTGCAAATATTGACTGGACTGCTCCATCGAATATTATTAACGTATTCGACGGATTATCAGGTGATTCTGATACAACAAATTCAATAAGTATTTTATCGGCTCATTGGAATAAGTCAACTGATTCAAATTCGGATATTGCACAATATTGGTACGCAATTGGTACAAGCCCCGGATTAAACGACATTCTCGACTGGATGCCAAATGGGCTTGATACTTCTGTTACTGCTACTGGAATTATGACTTTGCAAAATGGCATTACTTATTATTTTTCGGTTATTGCAGAAAATAATGCTGGTTTATTCTCAGACACAGCATATTCTGACGGACAATTGGCTGTTTTAAATCCCGAAATAATATTCTATTCCGACAATACTATAATTTGTCAGGGCGGTTCGCTCAGCTATATTAATAACTCGAAAAATGCAACATCATATTCCTGGATTTTTGAAGGTGGAAATCCTTATACAAGCAACGATTTTGAACCAATTGTAACTTACGATACTGCAGGAGTTTATAATGTTACATTAATTGCTTCGGGTGTAGCCGGAACCGACACGTTATTAATGAATTCCTACGTTACAGTTCATGCTTTAACGGTTTCAGAATTTTCGGTTATTGATTCAACTTTAAATTTACCCTCAGCAGTTGCAATATTTTCAAATTTATCGCAAAATGCTTTTTCATATTTATGGAATTTTGGTGATGGAGCAACTTCTACTGATGCAAACCCTTATCATATCTATTCAACAGTTGGAAATTATACAATTACGTTGATTGCTTACAGCAGTGATTGCGAAAATGATACACTTGTAATGGAGAATTATATTTTTGTTGGTTTTCCTGTTGATGTTGAGGAAGTTTCATTAGATGAATCAATTAATGTTTATCCAAATCCAGCAAAAGATAAAATTTATATCGAAAACATTAATTTAGAAAAAATGAATTATTCGATAAAATTAATTGATGTTACCGGTCGAGAGCTAAGTATTGATAAATCTGAAATTAATAATAAATTATCAGTTTTGGATTTGAAAAAATTATCTGCAGGAACTTATACTTTATTGTTTTTTGAAAATAATAATGTAATTTTAAATAAAATTTTCACAATTGTAGAATAATTAAACCTAAGAATATGCCACAGATTACACAGATTTGCACAGATTTGAAACTACCGAAGGTAGTTTTACATTGTAATTAAAAGACCAATCTGTGCAGAAAATTTGCGTAAATTCGTGAACTTAGCGAAGCGACTCACGAATACCTTAAAAACAAGCAATATATGAGTAAATCTGTGGCATCAAAAACTTTAAATATGAAAAACATGAAACATTTAATGACAGTTATTTTTGTATGTGTTTGTCTTTTAGTAAAAAGTCAGACAGTCGTTCAAGATGTAATTTCTTCTGGTGGAGGATATTACGACAATGGCACTAGCAAGCTAAGTGTTACAATTGGTGAAACTTTTACGGAAACATATTCCAATTCAGGAGCTACTCTTAATCAAGGATTTCAGCAAAGCGATTATAATATTACTGAGCTTAAACAGTCCACAAAATCAAATATTTCTGCAACAGTATTTCCAAACCCTACAACTAATAAAATTAACTTAAAGTTTGAACAAAAAACTGATGAAGCTATTAGTTATGTTTTAAACGATTATTCAGGAAAAATTATTGAAAAACAAGCTATTTCAAAAGAAAAATTGCTTGTTGAGGTTGACTTCCGAAATTTATCTGCAGGAATTTATTTTTTGAAAGTTTTCAATACAAATGGCGATTTTCTAAAAACTTTTAAGATAGAGAAGTTGAAATAGAAGGTCGTTGAGCGTAGCCGAAACGACATGCATCAAATTTCCGAATTGGACACTGAGCTTGTCGAAGTGCCAACAATTTAATTTTTCTTACAAATCATCAAAAACAAAGGATAGCTTTTAGTTTTATCTTCAAATTCCTTTACAATTTCTAGGCATATTTTATAATATTCAACCTTGAATCCACTGTTCGATAGTATTTTACTAAGCTTAATTTTGTCAAATCCGTTATGTCCATTAAAATCTGGATGTTCTGAATGGAAAGAGCCATCTTCTGCTACTAAATCAGCAATGCACAAAAAGCCTCCGCTTTTCATTTTTGAATTAAACTCCTTTGCAATATTTTTAACATCAAGTACATGGTGCAAAGTCATCAATGTGTAAATTACATCAAAATCGTTTTGTGCTAAGTCACTTTCTAAGGAATCAATCTGAATTGGTTTAAAATTTTCAATTCCGGCTTTTACAATTTTCTCTTTCAAAACCGTTATCATACCATCAGAATTATCGGCTAGAGTAATTGTTTTAAAAAAGTCTTTTAATTGAAAACTAAGTAAGCCTGTTCCACAACCAAATTCAAGGGCATTCATGCGATTATTGGTAGGGATAAATTCCATAATTTCTTTAGCAATTATTACAGCTCTTTCAGTTTTCTTTGGGTCATTATCCCAATCTCTTGCTTGTTTGTCGAAGTGCATATTTTATTATTTTCTTTTTGTAATTATTATAGACTAAGAGGCTGTTTAAAATTTAATATTTATAATTACAGACGTTAAAAATAAGCCACTAAAGCACAAAATAACGAAATCCCTCAAAATTATTTTTTGTACTATCTTATTCATTTAGTGCAATTTGGTGTTTTCGAGTTTTTGTGGCAAAAAGTAATATTAAAACTTTAAATTAAAATTTAAACAGCCTCTAACTTTTCTTCAAAAAATCTCCATCAATGATAAGGAGTTTTACACCATTTTCCGAAAATGACCGATGAGAACTAAGCTCGTCAGACACCACATAAGTTTCGCCACTTGAAAGTTTAATTTTCTCACCAGTAATTAGTTCACTAATAAATTCTCCTTCTAAACAGTGTACAATGTGTCCTTTCTGACACCAATGGTCAGCAAGGTAACCTTTTGAATATTCAACTATACGAACTCTTAAGTCTTGGAATTGAACAGTTTGCCATAGTGCTATTCCTGTTTCGCCTTTATATTCAACTTTTTCAATTAAATTCCAGTCTATTGTTTGAAATGGTATATTGCTCATTTTTTTTGTCTTTTAAGTTTCAATTGTGCTAAAAATCAGATAATTTACTAGGTACTGGAAATGAATAACGTAAAACTATATCTATTAATTTTCTTGATTTTTTTAGTTTTTCAATTAGCTCTTATCGGGTGTATTTTGCCTAAACAATTTATAATTTTCAACCACATTAATTTTGTACAATTTCTTGGCATCGGCAGATAAAAATGACTTGTCAACCATAGCTAATATTTCATTTTCTTTTTTATTAAATAAGTCAATAATTCTTGTAATAATAGGCACTCTAATATTTAAACGCTTTCCAAATTCAAAAAAATCGACATTCTTATAATTATATTTTTTTCCTAATGGCAAACTAGTTTGCTCAAATTCTTCAAATAGATTCAACGCCAATAAATTATCTGTAACATGAATCTTGGTATTCATTAAATCATACGAAGGTGATAACATCATATCGCCATCGGCAGTTTCCAACAGTGAAATGTTTTTTAAATGAACGTCCCCATTTCCAGTAAGAAAATTGAATATCAGAATACGAAGAAAATCAATTCTATTTAATGGGCTAAGCCATTCCCCAACATTTTGATAGGTTTTTGATATATATTTATGAGCCGCTTTAAGAACTGACACGAAATCTTCCTGATTTAATTTTTTGCCATTCTCGTCATAATCAAAGCGTTTTGTTATATATGCCGGAGTTCCATTGGCAAAGTTCATAAAAGCACATTCGGCTATTTTGATACCAAAAAGTTGTTTGGCTATTTGCATAGTTACATGTTCATTTGCAGGCGATTGGTCTGACAAATTAAACCTCGACAACATTGGTTTTATAATGTACTGAGATTTTTCATCTACATCCATTTTTGGAATTAACTCAATTCCCCTTGGTTTTCCAATAAATCCTTTTCGTTGAACTCCCGAGATACTAAATCCCATCGGTTGACCATCAATTCTTTTTGAAATATCTTCCCAATTAAATTTGAGTTGAGGACTGACCTTTGAGCGGTTAAATAAAATTGTTTCACAAGATGAACAAAATCCTTTTGTATTATCTTTAAGACATCCGTTACACTGTGCCATGTTCTATGTTTTTTACTGTTATTGCACCAATTGTATCGTATTGACAGGTTAATGCCAATAAGCTCCAATCGTCGCTAGGGTCAATACTTAAAGCTTTGCAAATTTGTTCTCGATTCTCGCCTTCGCTAAGAATGGATTTGAAATAGTGAAATAATTCTTTGGAATGATACGATTTTTGAGTTTTAGACATATTAACCGAAATTGGTCGTGTTGTAACATCTTCAATAAAGGCATCATCATACTCAAAATGATAACCATCATCATCAACCCAAAGTTCCCCTGCCTTTATATTTCCTTTATATATGACTTCTAATTTATTACCTATTCTCATCTGTTTATAATTTTATATATATTTGATAATTAATGAATTGTCTTGCCGCAGATTGCACTAATTAACACGGATTTGATTCACAGATTTTTTTTGAATTATCACAGAAGAAACAAACTTTGGTTGTTTTAAATCTGTGAACATAGCGAAGCGACTCACGAATGCCTTTAAAAATATGCGATTTATGAGTAAAATTTGTGTAATCTGTGGCTAGTTTCTTCTCTATAATCAATCTCTTGTGTGTCTTTTTTTAGTCTCCGATAAATCGGAGTAGGCAGTGAATGTTTCATATTCTATTACTTGTGCTTTTTTACTTCCACTTTTATTTCCAAATTGAGATATTCAAAAATATTTTGTAATACTTCAAATGTCGGATTTCTAACCCCAAGTTCGATTTGGGAAATGGTTGTCTTAGACATGCCTGTTAAGTCGGCTAAGTCCATAATGGTTAAACCCAATATTTCCCTTCTGTGTTTTATTAATTTTCCTAGTTCTTCTATTTTCATAAACTGTACCATTATATAGGTAATATTTTATCAAAGATACTTATTTTATTTTTATTTGTCAAATAAATATCAATATAAAGGTAAAATTACAACAAAAATATTCAAAATCATCATAATTGTTGAAAATATACCAATATATTGGTACAAGTATAGTGAAATATTGAAAAATTGTCACAATTGTGAGTATTGTACCAATATAATGGTACGCAGAAAAACATCACAGAATTTTGCCAAATTTAACAGATGATAATTAGCACGTTGTTTCTTTTTTTGAAAATCTTTGTGCTGCTTTGTGGTTTATTCTGTTCACATTTTCAACTTTTTATACCAACTAAATAATTATACCGATTATTGATAGAGTTAAGTTAACTGTTTTTTCTGCTTAGATTTTATCGGAGAAAGCCTGTATGTTCTTTTTTTAGCTTTGATTTCTTTCATCAACTTTCTAAAGTCAGCAAGTTCTTCTTCTGTCCATGGCTCAGATTTTACAGTGAAATCAACATCTCTCGGTTCTTTGATTAGTCCCATCTTTTTATGATTTAATTATTGTGAAATTAATTTTAATGCAGTACTAAAGGTTCTTAAAAATATTAAAACGTTGAAAAATAATTTGAAAGAGAAACAAGAATTCAAATCTTTATTTGACTTAATATAAGCTTACACTACTAACCTACTAAAATTTTAATTTTCTTGGAACTATTTAATAGACATCTTTCCAACATAAATTTTAAAACCTTATTCCATATTTTTTTAACCTTAGTAGAAAAAAATATCATACACAAAACTAACCTTATTACCTTATTTTAATCTCTCAATAAGGTAATAAGGTTAAATCGTAACCATTTATTGATTTCTACTAAGGTTGCAGTAAAAAAATAAGGTTTTTATAAATAATTGTGTATAAAAATAGCTATTTGATTAATTTGGAAAGATGTCCAATATATCACGCAAAGCTCGCAGTGAACGCAAAGGATAATGACCGCAGAAAAAAAATCATTACTGATTTTTCGCTTTGCGAACTTAGCGAGCTTGGCGTGAAGTAAATTTTTTACAGAAAAATTAAATTATCGTTTAAATATCCTTATGTGTAACATCAGTTAAATATTATTCCTTTTTTAGATGCTGAAACAAATTCAGTATAATCTGACTCGGGTTATGAGTCAATCTGAATTTATTTCAGATTCTCAGTCTTTTCCAAATATCTTAACCTCAATATTAAAACTTATTTTCAGTAAAGTAAAAACACTCAACTGAGGTACTCTGGAAATAGTAAAATGATTCCTAATAAAGTACAAAATAAATTAACAAATTTCATCTGGATTTCTGCTTGTATGAAAAACTGCAGAAATAACAATAACATCAATCTCAGAAATAAAATATACAACAATAAACGGAAAAACATCTACTGTGGCAAAACGGAAATTGTTGTATTTTTGGTTTTTTTCTTATTACTTTTATAATAGCCTTAATTTTTGAATAAAATTGTTTACCTAGCCCTATTTTTTGTTCATTGTACCAATCAATGCTTTGATTAATTTCTATTTCAGCTTTTTTAGAGATTTGAATTTTAAAACTCATAATCTACTTTCTATTTTTTTACACACATCTTCCCATTTTTCAAAAGAATCTGGATTTTGTTGGTACTCAATAAACCTCTTATCAAGCTCAGCTTTTTGAACAGCAGATAGTTCAAATTTTAATTCATTTTCTTTAACTCTGACAAAGGAAAGGCTTTTCATGAGCTCTATGAAAAAACTAACTTTACTATCATGTACTTCAATCGAAAATTGTTTCATGTTGTGTCGTTTAATTATGTTCTAACAAAAGTATCAAATAATAACTAAACATACAATATTAGGTTTAATGTAGTTACAACTTTTGAAAAGTTTCAATTAATCAACTGGTTTACACGCACATCTTGCGAGTATTATTTTTTATTGGCTATAGCATTTAAACTTGGCAAGATGCCAATTGAATATTCACTCTCAGGATGCGAATAAATGCTGAAATGTTAATTCCAAACCAAAACCCCATCAACATTTGAAATCTTTTCAGTATCAATCAGCCATTTTATAACTTTAAATGCTTTTTCTTCATTATCCAAAAAATGCTTCATCAGCTCATCAATATTTTGAGGATTTGAACTAATTGAAGTTTTTATTGCATCTAATATTGTATCAAATTCATACTTACTGAGACCAAGTTCGTTACGGCTTCGACAAACATCACAAACTCCACATCTTGAATGAGATTCTTCACCAAAATATTCTAATAAAATTTTACTTCTACACTTTGATTTAGTTGAAGCATAATCAATAACAGCATCAATTTTTATAAGATATTTTTCCTTTCTGGTTTTGTAAACATCTTTTGATAAAAAAATTGCTTTATCCTCCAAACGCCCTTCTATAAAAACTACTTGTGGAGTTCGTTTCTGAGGAATATAATGTATAATTTTTTGTTTAGCTAATTGAATCAGCAAGTCTTTTACAATTCTTGTATCTAATTTCGACTTTTTGGCTATAAATTGCTCATCAATTAAAACAAAATCAGAGAACAGCCCTGTATAAGTTCTAAGAATTAATTTTATAAATCCATCCATAGTTCGGTTGGCAACCTGAAATTTGTATAAATCCTCACGATTAACTACAAAATGAATTTTTGAAGGATGATTCAATTCATCAGTAACTTCCAAAAAACCTGCTGATTGCAAAATCACTAAAGAACTATGAATTGTAAAAATATCTTTATGACAATACTTTGCAAAATCGCCAATATCAAAATCAAAAACCATATTTTGATTAAAGCCAACAGCAATCTGATAATAATTCCCCAACGAAGAATAAATTGACTTAATAATCTCAGGTTCGGGAAAAGTTTTGACAATTCGTTGCTCAATTTTCAGTTTATCCGAATTATTATAAAGCAAAATACCGAAAGCAGTTTTTTCATCACGCCCTGCCCTGCCCGCTTCCTGATAATAAGCCTCAAGCGAATCGGGCAAATCTATATGTACAACAAATCTTACATCATCTTTGTCGATTCCCATTCCGAATGCATTTGTTGCAACAATAATCCTGCATTTACCAGATTTCCAATTCATTTGCTTTAAATCCCTTGTATTGTTATCCAGTCCTGCATGAAAATAATCTGCCGAAATATTATGTTTATTTAAAAAATCTGAAATTTCCTTAGTCTTTTTTCTGTTGCGAACATAAACAACTCCTGTTCCTTTTACGTTTTCAACAATTTTTAAAAGATGCGTTAATTTATCCTCAACATTTCTGACTATATAATTCAGATTTTTTCGTTCAAAACTTTTTCGGAAAACATTCTTTTTCGGAAACTGTAATTTATCCTGAATATCGTCAACAACATTTGGCGTTGCAGTAGCAGTTAATGCTAAAATAGGAACATCAGGTAAAATTTCTCGAATTTTTGCAATTTCAAGGTAAGAAGGCCGAAAATCGTAACCCCACTGCGAGATACAATGAGCCTCATCAACAGCAATGAGACTTATGTCCATTCCCTTCACTTTATTTCTAAAAAGCTCAGTACCAATCCTCTCAGGAGATAAATATAAAAACTTTATATCTCCATACATACAATAATCGAGAGTAATCTTTAACTCCTCTCTGGTCATTCCAGTATAGACAGCTTTTGCAGAAATTCCTCTTTTTTTCAGATTTTCGACCTGATCTTTCATTAATGCAATTAATGGAGTTACAACCAAACAAATTCCGTCTTTTGCAAGAGCTGGAACCTGAAAAGTTATGGATTTTCCTCCGCCGGTTGGCATAAGACCAAGAGTATCAATACCATCATAGACCGATTTAATGATGTCTTCTTGAAGAGGTCTGAATGTAGAATATCCCCAGTATTTCAGTAATATTTCTCTAAATAAAGTCAAGTTTAAGAAGTTTTAAATAATTTATTCCAAAATTAATAATAATTGTCATTGGTTACAAGGTGAAGAGGGATAAAGTTATAAGGGGAATAAAGTTATAAGGTTATAAGGTTATAAGGGGATATGGGGTTAAGGTATATATAATGATCAAAAGTTATTTGTGTATTTAGTGTCTCTTAGAAAACTCCAATAATTTCGTTACTCTGGTTTTGAAAACAGTCATTTACATTCGTAAACTCCTTATTTTCAAAACTGCGAAAGCCTCATTCTTGAAGTTTTCTAAAGAAACATTGAGTTTTCTTATTGACACTATTTATAGATAAAACATAAGTTAAATGAATCAAAAAACCTATACCTATATACCTATTTTCTAACTTATTTTCTTTAAACAAAACTGAACTAATTTTTCTCATTTCACCTTAATAATTGTTAAAACGAAGATGCATATTTTTTTTTGTTTTTTATTTATCCAATTTTTGTAACTTGGTGCAATTTTAAAATTAATAAATATTTACAAATATTATGTCTTTTTTGACAGATAAAATATTAACAGAAGGGTTGACTTTTGACGATGTATTATTAGTTCCGGCATATTCAGAAGTTTTACCTAGAAACGTGAGCCTTGCTTCGTACTTTTCTAAAAACATTAGATTAAATGCTCCAATTGTTTCAGCCGCAATGGACACAGTTACAGATGCTAATCTTGCAATTGCTATGGCTCGTGAAGGTGGAATTGGAGTTATTCACAAAAACATGTCAATTGAAGAACAGTCGATTCAAGTAAAGAAAGTAAAAAGGGCTGAAAACGGAATGATTTTCGACCCTATTACCATTAATAAAGAAGCAACCGTTGGCGATGCTTTAAACTTGATGAAAGAGTTCAAAATTGGTGGAATTCCAGTTGTTGATTCAAATAAAATTTTAATTGGAATAGTCACAAACAGAGATTTAAGATTTCAAGAAAATCATAATAAAAAAATTGCGGAGGTAATGACTTCCGAAAATATTATTAAAACCACACAATCGGTTGATTTAGAAAAAGCTGCTTCAATTTTACAAAATTATAAAATTGAAAAATTGCCAGTTGTTGATAATGATGATAAACTTATTGGTTTAATTACTTATAAAGACATTACAAAAGCTAAAGATCGCCCAAATTCTTGTAAAGATTTGAAGGGTCGGCTACAAGTTGCTGCTGGAGTGGGCGTTACTTTCGACACTATGGACAGAATTGATGAGCTAGTAAAAGCAAATGTTGACGCAATAGTTATTGATACTGCTCACGGTCATTCAAAAGGTGTAATTGAAGTATTGAAAAAGACTAAAGCCAAATATCCTGAAATTGATGTTGTAGTTGGAAACATTGCAACTGCCGAAGCTGCTCGTTACCTTGTTAATGCTGGAGCAGATTCTTTAAAAGTAGGAATTGGTCCTGGTTCAATTTGTACAACAAGAGTAATTGCTGGCGTTGGTGTTCCTCAACTTTCGGCTATTTACAATGTTTATAACGAAGTCAAAAAAGATGGTATTCCTGTTATTGGTGATGGTGGTGTGCGATATTCTGGCGATATTGTGAAAGCAATTGCCGCAGGTGCAAGTTGTGTAATGGCAGGTTCATTATTTGCTGGAACAGAAGAATCTCCGGGTGAAACTATTATTTTTCAAGGTCGAAAATTCAAATCATATCGAGGAATGGGTTCGATTGAAGCAATGCAAAAAGGTTCAAAAGACCGATACTTT
>MEND01000171.1:0-2924 GCA_001768975.1 Bacteroidetes bacterium GWA2_31_9
ATTTGAAAATTTAAAGAAAGTATTCGGTAATCAGTATTCGGTATTCAGTCGCCAGATGAACGTAGCCAAAATAACAATTTAACGATTTACCCCATTGGATACCCACAATTAGAAACGAATACTCAATTAAATGAAATTATCCAACGAGGGAAACAATTTATCCATGAACCTCAACTTCAAACCTCAAACTCTTTGATAAAGAACTACTAAAAAATAGAACCAAATGAAAACAATAGCATTATTATTTGTAGCAGCCATTTTAATTTTTTTTGGTTGTAAAAAAGACAGCGAACCAAGAGATTCTTATTTTAAACAATCGACTTTTATTGAGGATGAAGGTAATCCCGGACTTCCGATATACTCTGAATTAGGTTACAATACTTTTGGTGCTTATTATGACAGAGAAACCTTCGTTTCTAATGATATTGATGTCCCTTTTAAAATTATTGTTACTAATGATACAACAACTTTGATATTTAAAGGAACAAAGAATTATAAAGATATGACATTAAAAATAGGGATTCCGGATAATACACCTGATATTTATAATGACATGTTAACTTACAATGATACTATTATTGACCTGACACAGTGCAAAATTACAACAATAATTAATGGCAGTACCTCTATTGCTCAGGTAATTGATGGCAGACTTGAAATCAAAAAGGCACAGAAATTATTTGTTGACGATTCTGAGATAGAGGTTGTACTTGCAGGTATATTTGAATTTCAGTTATTGATAAACAATGAACCGATAGCAATTTCCAATGGTAGATTCGATTTTGGGGTTGGGTATAGTAATTTTTTTGCTTATTAATACACTTATTATTTTAAAATTTGAAATTCTGTAGAAACTAACTTTAGTATAGTATTTGAATAAAATCTGGTTTATTGTTGCAAACATTTAAACAAGGAAAGAAGAAACCTAATTCTTTTGATGATTTATTGAAGGAGTTATAACATTATAGCTACCGAATCTGAGGTGTCGAAAAAAACAGTTGCTTCTTCCCAAATTCTTCAGCTTTATCCAAAATATTTGTCAGCATTGTTGCATAATTTTGAATTCGTTCCTCGTTTATTTCTTGCCCATCTATTACCAAATTGCCTACAAACAAATAATCCAGAAGCATTTCATACTGATTTGGTGTTAGTGCTATTTTTACTCTTTCATACCCATTAAACCCGAACCTATATATATTTAAGAAAACCAACTAAGAATTTAGTTTAAATTAGGAAATGCAATCATATCTTTTACAATAAATGCACTTGGAAAACTTTCAGAGATTAATTTTAAAAACTTTAAAGCTTCGCTTTTAGTTCTAAAATCACCTACAAGTATTTTCCAATTTGGCTGGTCATATTTTAGATATGATTCTGATTCTGGAAATAATTTTAAAAAGTCAGCTTTTGACTTTTTTGCACTTTCTCTGGCTGTATTTCCTGAGTCAGAATAAATCCGAATTCTATATCCTTGACATGAATTTTGCCTTTCATTGTATTCAATATACTTATTAAAAACTAATTTAATATTATCGCTTTGAATAACTTTAGCTTTTCCCTCATACATATCATTCTGAAGATATGTGAAATAATCAACTTTAACACTATCGCTCTGAGAATATAGTGATAGTGAATTAATTATAAGGATAAAGATTATGTGTAAAATAATTCTCATTTATCTAATACTTGTGCTCTTAGGGTTAGAACAGGAATAGGTGAGTGATTAACCATTTGTTGTGCATAAGCTCCAAGCCATAAATTAAATGCATTTTCTGATTGTTCAGTCATTACAGCTATCATTTGTGCTCCAACTTTTTTTGCATATTCTATAGAAATATCGGTAATATTTTCGCCATATAAATCTTGTAATATACATTTAACTTTCTTTTGTGCTAAAAATTCACATGATTGAGTTGCATAATTTTTTAATCTTTCGAGAATATCGGGTGCATTTGTTTCTCTAACAGTAACAACGTGAACCTCAGCATTAAAAAAATGAGCAAGTTCTGCAACATTAGCCATTTTTAATCTGCTTTCTTTTGAAATATCAATAGGTGCAACAATTTTAGTTATTGCTTTACATGGAAATCCATTTCGAACTGTTAACACAGGACAAGGAGCATTACTAACTACTTTATATGCATTACTTCCAGCCCAATATTCTTCAAATCCGGATATTCCATGAGTTCCCATTATAATCATATAAGAATCGTCGTATTTAGCCTGATTTGTAATTTCTTTATAAACTTTACCATCTCGAACTTTGTAATCGAAATGACCTTTTACTTTTTTCTTATATTTTTCAATTAAAATATCAAAATATCCTTCGTTAGTTTTTCCAAAAACAAAATTAAAATCTTTAAAATATGTAGGAATTTCAATTTCTTTACTTTTGCGTACATTAATCATTCTAACATCTGCTTGAATTTTATTTGCTATGCTTATAGCGTGCTCTAGTGCATTTATTGAATCAAAAGAAAAATCGATAGGAACTAATATATTACGTTTCATACTAATAAAGTTTTAATTTATACAAAGTTAAGCATAAAGCTTAAAATTTCATAACTTCAATAACATTTTTTTGTGATTTATAATTCATTGTTGTCCGATAAAATCATTTTTAATTTAGGTGAATTATACTGTTTACTATGCTTTGATAAACATTTCGCCACCTACGGGGCTTTATTTTGGGTTACTTCATTTTTTCTACCAATATCTCGCCTCTAACGAGGCTATGAAAAGTACCGTAGGTACGAAATGTTGGTAGAAAGTGAATTTTAAAAAATTATTAAAGTGCCGTAGGTACGACATATTCTTGTTATAAAAATTTACCAGACAATAGTGTTTATAACTAATATTATCATCCTATCATTATTTTGGCTTTTGCGTATTTGAAGTTTGTGTAATCTGCTTTATTACTTAAT
>MEND01000171.1:3039-7336 GCA_001768975.1 Bacteroidetes bacterium GWA2_31_9
GAATTATAAGATATTGTAGATTTATATGAAACAACCTGTTTATGTCCTTTTATAGTTGCAATTACTGATTTAAAAATAATAAAAAATGTAGTTGTTTTTATACCACCACCTGTTGAGCCTGGCGATGCTCCAATAAACATAAGCATCATCATAAATAACAATATTGGTAAAGATAAGCTGCCAATGTCAATTGTATTAAAGCCGGCTGTACGAGTTGTTACTGACTGGAAAAAAGAAGTTGATATTTTTTCAAAAACACTCATTCCACTCATTATTTTATTGTTTTCGATAAGATAAAAAATTACAGTTCCGGCTACTAATAGCAATAATGTGGAATAGAGAATTATTTTAGTGTTAACTTGAAGTTTTTTCCATTTTTTTTGTCTGCGTTCTCTTATTTTTTCTAAACTGAAAATGTCTTGTAATGTATAAAAACCAATTCCACCTAGTATTATAAGTATTGCAATAATAAAATGAGTGGAGTATGAAAGATTAACATGATTTTCGGCTAATCCATTTCCAAATAATGAAAAGCCGGCATTATTAAATGCTGATACTGAATGGAATAATGAATAAAATAATTTGTCGGCTATTCCTTTAAATTGAATATCATTATTCCAACTAAAATATATTAATATTGTTCCTAAAACTTCAATAAATATACTGTAAAACAATATATTGAATAGAATTTTCCGAGTATCTGAAATATAATCTGCATCAAAAAAATCTTTTATTAAAGATTGATATTTCAAACCTGTGTTTGAGCTATGAAATGTTGCAAAAAATGTAGCAAACGAAAGCATATTCAATCCACCTAATTTTATCAAAATCATTATCAGAAATTTACCTTTAAAGGTGAAGTAGGTTGCTGTACTAACTGTTGATAATCCTGTAACGCAACATGCACTTGTTGAAGTAAATAACGAATCGAGCATTGAAATTCCACAAGTTGTCATCTCAGGAAGCATTAATAATGCAGCCCCAGTGGTAATCAATACTACAAACGATAATGATAATAAAGCTGATGGGTTAATATTTAAGCTTGTTAGTCGAGTACTTGCTTTTCCCGATTCTAAAGCAAAAATAATAAAGAAATAAATTTGAGTAAAAACGTCAACATAGGCAGTAAAATTTTTAAAGCCTAAATTCAAAAATATTTGTTCAAGAATACGAAAGTTTAATAAGTAATAAGATAAACCATCAACTACAATTAGTAAAAGAATAGATGCTTCAAACCAACTTTCTTTTAAAAATTTGATGGGCGAATAATTAAGTGTTATTTTGATTAGATATTTAATTACATAAAAGAGTAAGCTTGCTTTAATAATTAGTCCTATTATCTCTCTTGTTTCTTGAGTTTTAGGAAATCCATGATAATATACAATACTGAGTAATGCTATTGAGGATATAATAATGTTTATTATTCTGAGTGGAATAACAACATTATTCCTAAGATTATAGATTGAAAGCTTATATCTTTCTTTTAATCTTTGAAATAGAAGCATTTTGTAAAATTAGCTTATTGGTTAATTTCAATAAATTTTTCAATGTCCTTATTACGTCCAAAAACAATTAAAGTATCATTTTCTTTAATAATTGTATCGTAGCTTGGAACTCCAATTATGTGTTGTTCTGTTATTTGAACATTGTTTCTTAATAATGAAATTTCTTTTTTTATAGTTATTAAATTGATTTTATAACGATTTCGTAAATCAATGTCTTTAAGAGAACGATTTACAATATTTTTTGGGGATATAATTTCTGCAATTTTAAATTCATCGGGTAGTTGAAGATACGATAAAATGTTCGGATTTAGTAGTCTTTCGGCAACAATAATTCCTACTTCGTCTTCAGGACAAAGAATTTCGATTGCACCAATTTTTTCAAGAATTTTTTGTTGATTTGGACCCATCGACCGTGTAATGATTCGTGGAATATTTAATTCCATAAGAATTGTTGTACATAAAAGTCGTTGTTCAAAATCCTGACCGATTGCAATAACAACTGCATCAAATTCATTAATGTTTTGCGATAATAATGCTTTTTTATCGGTAGCATCCATTGCAACAGCAACTGAAACTTCGTCGGCTATACTATCAATAATATCTTCATCTTGATCAATTGCCATAACTTCTGCTCCCTTATTTGCAAGCGATGTTGCAATAGCTCTTCCGAATTGACCAATTCCTATTACAGCGTATTTTTTTTTGCTCATTTTGTTATTTATTTAAAAATTGGAATTGTAAACGAAAATGTACTTCCATGTCCTTCAATACTTTCTTCCCAAATTTCACCTTTTTGTTTCATAATAAATTCTTTACAAATTGCTAATCCTAATCCTGACCCTGAGTTTGGAGAATCTGGAATTTTAAAGAATTTTTCAAAAATTTTGTCTTTATATTTTTTTGGAATACCTTTTCCATTGTCTATTATATGAAATATTACAAATTTCTTTTTACTTTCCGATTTAACAATAATTTTTGAATTTTCGGTTGAATATCTTATTGCATTACCAATTAAGTTTATTAATACCCAAGTTGTTTTTTCAATATCGGTATAAATTAAAGGAATATTATTCTCAAATTCAGTTTCAATTGTAATTTTCTTTTGTTGTGCTTGAAATTTTAATGTTTCAATTGCATAGTTAATAATTTTTAGCGGACTTTCGGGCTGGAAATTTAATTTAATATGTCCGGTTTCAATTTGACTAAGGTCTAAAAGTTCGTCTGTAATTTTTATAAGTCTTTCTGTATCGTCCTTGATATTTTTTATAAGATTAAGTTGTTCTTCGTTCATATTTCCAATTCTAGAGTCTTCTAAAAGTCTGGAACACATTCTGATAGTTGAAATTGGTGTTTTTAATTCGTGCGAAATGGTTGCAATAAAATTAGTTTTGGCTTCGTCAAGTTCGTGATATTTTGTGAAATTTTTCAATATAATTAAGTAACCTATTGATTTTTGTTTGTTAATATCTGTTTCTTGACTTAAAACTTCTATAATTTCTTTGTTATAATATATTTCTTTATCGTTATTATTAATTTTTATTAAGTTTTTGAGGTCAATTTCATCGGTGTTTTCAATATATAAGTCTTCAATTAGTTCATACATAAGCTTATTTGTAGATGCTACATCTGTAACAATTCTTCCAATAAGCTCGTTTTCCGATAATTTAAGTAGTTGGTATGCTGTATTATTTGCAAATAAAATAACTTTGTCTTCATTAAGACCAATTATTGCATCATGAATATTATTAATAATGCTTTCGATACGTTTCTTCTCAAATAACAGATTTGCATAATTACTATGTTCATATTCATCTAGTTTTTGAGCCATTAAATTAAACTCAATTGTTAAATCATTTAATTCGTCATTTGATTTAAAATCAAGACGTTCTTCATAGTTTTTGTTTGAAATTTCTTTAATACTTTTAATAATTTTACGAAGAGGATTTGCAATGTAACGAGGAAATTTAACAATAAACCAAAGGGTTATTAATATACAAATTGATGAAATAATTACTAAGTACATAAAAACACTATCAGCTGTATTTTTGGTATGAGTTGTTTTACGAACTATTGCCTCCATATTTATTTCTGAAATCCTGTAAATTATATCATTTACATTTCTAAATCGAGGACGTAATTGTGTTATATAATCAGCTATATCAATTTTATGAGTTACAAGTGAATTTAAAAAGAACTTTTGTAAAGTATCGTAATTATTTCTTAAATCTATAACTTGCTCTAGTTCCTTATTTTCTGTTATATTTGATTCTGCCTCAAGAATATATTTTTCACATTTTCCAATTTCATCATTATAAATTTTGCTTGTACTATTAATGTCGATGTCTTTAAAGATAATGTCGGTTTGAATTTGTTCAATTTTCTCAAGCGACTGTATTAAGTGTTTAGCATTTTGAACAGATTTGTAGTTATCTTTCATTATCGCATCCGATTCATAAGCAAGTTTTTTGATATAAAAACTGCCCATAAATCCAATAATAATCATAAAAAGAAATACAAAACCTAATCCGAATCGAAGTTTTGTTTTGAGCGATATTTTCATTTATTTATATTTTAGTTAGTTGTTCAGTCATTGCAAGGTTGGTCATTGAGCCTAGTAGAAATGAACGAAGCCACGCAAGTAGCATCAATGCAATAATGTGAAAAACAACTCATTGATAATCAGTTTGAGGTTCATGGTTCTATTGTTCTATTGTTCTATTATTCTAATATTCTAATGTTCTAATGTTCTATTGCTCTATTGTTCTATTGTTCTATTGTTCTATTGTTCTATT
>MEND01000172.1 GCA_001768975.1 Bacteroidetes bacterium GWA2_31_9
CAATTCACTACATCAGTAAGGGTCACAGTATATAAGCCAGCAGTCAGACTACTTATTGGGTTAGATGTTAAGTTATTTGTATTAATTTGAATAACCGTTCCTGCACCATTAGCCCAAGTATATGTATAAGGTGCTATTCCATTAGCAGTCATTTCTACAGTGGCACTTCCATTATTTCCACCAAAGCATAAAACATCTACTGAAGAAGTAATATCGCAAGTAACTCCTGTAAGATTTCCGACATTAACTAAGCTTGTATCTGAACATCCATTTGCATCAGTAACTGTAACAATAGCAAAGCCTTCGGGCAATCCACAATTATTTACAGAAGTCAATGAATTTCCAGCATTCCATAAGTAAGTATATGGGCTAACTCCACCTGAAACACTATCAATTTTGGCACAACCATCACTTTGTCCACAATGAGCATTATTTACTAGGCTTGCATATGAATTTAATTGTAAAGGTTGAGTAATAGTAAAATTAGTAAAAGCTTGACATCCATTAACATCAGTTACTGTAACATCGTAACCGTCAGCAGGTAAATCGGAATATGTATTTCCATTTTCAGTGAATCCTAAAGGAGTCCAAATATATGAAAATGGTGCTGTTCCTCCATTAATTGAAAGAATTCCTTGCCCAAGGCTATCACCAAAACATAAATTATGAGTAAGAGCAACATTTGGTTTTGATAAAGCTTCAGGGCTAATTACCTGAATAGTTGTAGTATCTGAATAGCAACCATTTTGTTCAACATAAAGCGAAACATTATAAGTTCCAGCTGACCATATTACATTATAAGAACCTTGTCCACTGCCTGTTAAAATACTGCCACCATTAAAATCCCAATTGTAGTTTGATGTTGTAGGTGCATTTCCAATGTATTCAATTACTGACGAATCGCCATTACATGGTATAAATGTAGTTGTAAAATCTGAGGTTGGATTTGGTAAAATGGTAACAGAATCAGTAAATGTTTCACTACATGCAAAGTAACTTACAGTTTGTGTTACAGCAAATGTTCCAATTTGATTCCATGAAATATTCGCAGGGTTTTCATCTGTTGATGTTAATGTATTCGCACTTTCAAAAGACCATGAATAGGTTATATCTGTTCCTGAACTACCAGTGTTAGTAAAGTTAAATGAATTATTCAAGAAACATTGTGCCAATAATGGAGTATAACTTGCAACAATATTTTGAGTATTAGGAATATTAATTGTATCAATAACTTCACATCCAACATTATCTGAAACTGTAACAATTATATCTCCAGAACATAAGTTATTTACAGTTTGTGTTGTTTCTGAGTTACTCCAATTATATGAATAAGGAGAGATGCCTCCATTAATATTTGAAACTGTGGCAGTTCCATTACACAAGCCACAATCAATTGGTGTTGAGCTTGTTTCTATACTCATCGATGTTGATACATATACCCAAACGCTAGCTGTATCTGTACCTCCACAACTTCCACCAGTAACAGTAACAGTGTATTGCGTAGTTACACTAGGAGTTGCTATTGGATTAGCAATATTTGGATTGCTTAATCCAATGGCAGGAGACCAAGTATATGATGAACCTCCACTTGCTTGCAATTGCGTTAATTCACCATTACATAAACTAACTGTATTTGAACCTGTTTCAACACTAATAGCTTCAGCAACCATAACGCCACTATTCGCAGCAATTATATAATCACAAACATCACCTCCCCATCCATCAACCATTAAATAATAAGTTTGTCCAATTGTTAAAGCAACATTTGTTGATATTTGAAAATCACTCATCATTCCATCACTAATACAATTAGAAACAGAAGTAAATGTTGCACAATTTGAGGTCGAATATATTTCCATTTGAATACCATCACCAGATTCGCAATTTGAAGTCCAAACATCTAGTGTTGCAGATGTTTCAGAAGCTACAAAAGAAATCCATGAATTATTCTCAACTGAACCACAAAATCCAGAAGGAACTTGACTAGATGTATAAGCATCACTAGTATTTCCACAGTATCCGTCAAAACTACAAATTGGAGTAGCAGAATCACAAAAGTCACTTGCTGAAGGAGAACTTATGCAATTATCATTGTTTTTAACACATAAATAAAATGTACCTGTTTGATTTCCATCTTTGTCCCATATCCTTATCCAAATAGTTGTTCCTGGTGTTAAGCCAGATTGAACTATTTGGGGCATATTACTATTAGGACTACTATTGTCATCGCATGCTAAAAAAGTTAAATTATTACAGTCAGATCCAGAATAAAATGCCATTCCTGCATCTGTTAAAGTTCCCGCAGTTGTTGTTGCAGTAACCATACCAGTTGATGTAACTACTGTTTTATACCAAACATCTTGTCCATTATAATTTGCACAAGGAGGAGCAGGTACAGACGAAGAACCAACATTAGCATTTGAACCAGAAATATTTGTACATGATTCACCAGCAATAATATTCCATGCATCACAAGGTTCATCATTTAAGCCACAACTTAAATCTATTGAAAACCCAGGCTTGTTAACACTTCCATCAGAAGTAAATTTAATTGTTACGCATGTTCCAGTAGTAAAATATGTTGCACTTGAAGGTCCACCAGTAAGTGTGGCAATTAATGCTGATGCTGTATTTGGACCATCATAAATATATAATTTTTCATAGGAATTCTCAACCTCATAATTAATATTTAGAACCATAACGTCACTTGTTCCAGAGCAAAATGTTACAGAATAATTTTCTGAATATCCATAATTACCATTTGGTCCACCACTATCATAAAGTGTTCCTGAACAGGTTGTTATTGTTTGACCGGTAACATTATTAATATTCCAAATTGTAGGGCAAGCTGGGCAATCAGTACCTCCACAATCAATACTAGTTTCATTACCATTCATTATTCCATCAGTACAAGTTGGAGGTGGGCAAGCAGAACAATTTGTTCCCCCACAATCAATACCTGTTTCATCTCCATTCATAATACCATCAGTACAAGTTGGAACTGGACAATTTGCAGTAAAACTTCCTCCTGTAGGAGTTACTGCATTTGCTCCATCAGTAAAAATTGTAACACCAATTGGATTATTAATAATATATTCACATTCATATGTGTAACTTCCAGTTGCACCAAATGTTATGACTACATTATCACCATCATTCGCATTAAAAGTGAAAGCTTCTGGACCATCTCCACTAGTAGATCCTGTACTGGTCAATGTTATAGCATTTAAAACAACAGACCCGTTAACTGAAATTGTTATTGTATTTCCATTCCACCCATCTCCATATGAATCAGAAAGTAAAACAGTAAATTGACATGCTTGAGCTATTAATCCAGATATTAGAATTATAAAAATTATTAATACTTTTTTCATTTAAATGATTTTATTTCTTTAAACCAATAATTTCTTGATACTTTGAAAAATTTAATTCGTCTTTAGTTTTATTGTTGGTGTAGTATTTTTTTAATATTCCATATTTTGTAATAGTTTCTTTTGAAAAATTAACAGAAGAATATAATTGTTCAAAAACTAAATTGTCAAATTCGCTAATGCTAGATAATAAACAAGTGTGATTTTGACTTAAAATTAATTTATTTAATTTTTCAAAAGAGAAATCTTGATTTGCAATTACTGTAGTAATAAAATCATTTGAAGAAGTAGTTACAAAAATAATTTCATCTGAATTTAATAATTGCTTATCAATATATCGAGCTTTTTCAATGTTATCTATACCTTGAATTTTAATACTAAGAATTTTGGACTTTGAATAATCAAAATTGCTTAACTGAGCAAAAGATACAATGCTTATAAATAAGAATAAAGTAATAATTATTTTTGTTTTCATAAGTTTAAGACGAATTAGTGCTTCAAAGGTTGTTTTTTAACATACAAATTTAATAAAAACAATTTATATATAAAAATAATTGTTTTATTATCAGAGAATCAATTCAATATGGCAATTGAAAAGACTAGTATAACTTTATAATAAAAATCACACGTGATGTAAATTTTATTAAAAAAAGCATTTATCTAATCAGCGTAACATTTCCCGATTTTTGGTGTTCTACATTTTGGAAATCTCTGTAAATAGAATACCATACATACACTCCTGCAGGAGCAGTAGCACCATTTTTGACTTTTCCATCCCACTCTCCGGCTTTATCAAGTTTTCTGGTTTCAAAAATTAGTTCTCCCCATCTGTTATAAATCAGCATATTATACGAATCTGGATTAATTCCATGATTTTTAATATAGAATGTTTCATTAATACCATCGTTATCGGGGCTAAAAGCAGTTGGTGCATAAAAAAGATATTCATTTTTAATAATTACTTCATTATAAGAAGTATCTGTACAGCCATTTTCGTCAATAATTATTAGCTCTACATTATATGTTCCAGCAAGTTCATATTCATGATAAGGACTTTCTATTGCTGATTCATCTCCATCATCAAAGTTCCAAAAGCAACTAAATTTATTTGAAGAATTATTTTGAAAATAAATAACAGGATTAATAATACTTTGAGAAATTGGATCGGGTAAGAAATTAGCATTAGGATTTTTGAAAATCTCAATCATATCTTCTTGAGTAACTTTATTAATACAGCCATTAGAAGAGGTAATAGATAGCGTAACATCAAAAATACCATCAGAATAAAATGTATGAGTTGGATTTTTCAATGTGGAAAAATTATTATTTTGATTATCACCAAATTGCCAATAATAAGTTTGTCCTTCGTTAGGACTTGATTCAAGAAAGTTGACAACTAAAGGTTGACAACCAAAAGTTGTATCGCTAGTAAAATTATTAGGTGCAGCTGGTAATATTTTAATATCAACAGAATCAATACCAACTGGAGAGCCACAAAAGTCAGATACAGTGAAAATATAATTTATATTTGTATCAACACCTTGAGGAAAAACTGTTATAGGAGGAACTGCAATGCTTAAATCATTCAGACTACAAACATATGGACCTCCATTTCCTCCATTAATATTTGCATCAATAATAATAGAATCGCCAAGACAAATAGAATAATCACTAGCTGAAATAGATGCTGTAATATCAGGAAATACTTTAATTTTAATAACAATAGTATTACTAGAGCAACCATTAACATCTTTCGCATTAAGATATATAGCTGTATCTTTTAGAGATGCAACATTTATAGTATTAGAGCCCAAAACGCTATTCCAATAATACGATATTGGAGTATTTGAACAACCTAATAT
>MEND01000173.1:0-15380 GCA_001768975.1 Bacteroidetes bacterium GWA2_31_9
TGATAAATCTTCTGTATTTGCACCATTTGACCACGAAAACGAATAAGGTGTAGTTCCACCAGAAGGAGTTAAGCTCACACTTCCGTCTGTTCCGGCATTACATTTTACAGCAGTAGGTGTAATTGTTGCAGATAGTGCTGCTGCTGGGCCTGTTATGCTAACACTTCCTGTTGTTGAACAAGAATTTACATCTGAAACAGTTAAAAGATAATTCCCTGCACTAACTCCTGTAAGGTTTTGTGAATTAGTCGAATTTGACCATGAATAATTAAATGGAGATGTGCCACCAGTAACTGTAGTTGTGCCAGCACCATCGCTTAATCCGTAACATGAAACATTTGTTGCTGTAATTGAAACCGATGGATTTGAGTTTACTGTAACATTTGTTGTTGTTGAAGAAGTGCATGTATTTCCATCGGTGACTGTTAATGAATAAACTCCTGCATTGATTGAAGTTGCTCCTGTAATAGTAGGATTTTGAGATGTAGTACTAAAACTATTTGGACCAGACCAATTATACGACATTCCGTTAGGTGTGCAACTTAAATTTACATTTGTAGCACTGCAAACAGGAGACGAATTATTTATAGTAACAACAGGCAAAGCATTTACGGTAACATTTGTTGTAGTTATTGCATTACATCCTGAAGCAGCAGTTACAGTAACCGAATATGTTCCACTAGCACTTGTCGTTGCATTTGAGATTGATGGATTTTGAGAGTCTGAAGTTGTTATTCCATCAGGGTATTCCCAATGATATGTTGCTCCACCAGATGCCGATAGATTTAGATTGTTTCCAGAACAAATAGGAGTATTACTTGAAGCTGTTGGGCTTATTGCTGAACTTATTGAAACAACTGTACTTGTGTTGCTTATACAGCCGCCTGCACTTGTAACTGTAAGGTAATATGTGCCATCCGCTGCTAATGTTGCATTTGAGATTGACGGATTTTGGAGATTTGAGGTAAAGCCATCTGGCCCACTCCATTGATATGTTCCTCCTCCTGATGAAGTTAAATTTAATGTTTGACCTGCACAAATTGGACTATTGCTTCCAATTGTCGGTGCAGCACTTGAGACTGTAATATCTTCAGTAACGTTAGTGTTGCAACCAATATTTACAGATAAATCAACTGTGTAATTGCCATTACTTGCCCATGAAACTGCAATTGGTCCTGCACCCGAGCCTGTTGATGGAGTTCCTCCAGGAAATGTCCAAGTTCCAGGAGTTCCTGCTCCAGTATATGTAAAATCTACAGGAACACCACCACAAATTGGTCCAGTATAACTAATAATCCCAGGAGGTGTAATTCCAGTAAAACTTCCCTGTTCAATAAAAACGCCAGAATCATATACATAGTCACTTGCATCTGCAATTGCTAACTTTATAGTATATGTTTGACATGGAGTAACGTTTGCTGTTGCTGTTAAAACTTTTGTAAATCCATCATATTGAATTGAAGTTCCACTACAATTATTTACAAAATATGCACAATTTACACACGGTCCACTAGGTCCTCCAAAAGTACAATCGCCCATAATAGATGTAACTCCATTATTAACATTATCAATAGAAACAGGTAAGGTTGTAGATGGTACTAATGCAATATTTTGGTTTGTATAATTACCACCAGAAGGATTAGGTCCAGTTAGAAAAAAAGCAAAAGCATCATTATAACCACCATTAACATATTCATGGTATTCTTCTGATCCAAATACATATTTAAATGTAATTGTATTGTTTATTGGAACAAAATCAAACTGTAATACGCAAGCATCTTTGGTATTAGCTCCAGCTAATGCATCTAATAATGCAAAACCTGCACCAGCCATAGAGCTACCTTTATCTGACACATCATTTGGCCCAACAGCGTTTGAAGATTTTCCTGATGTGAGTAATATACCAGAAGATATTCCTAAATTAGTAGCGGTTGCTCCAGTGGTAAATGTCCCACAAGAGTTAGCATTTCCAGTGTAAATAATATTAGACACTGTACCATTATTTCCTCCAGTAAGTGAGTTTACTAATGCTGCTGCTGTTACTGCCTGAGTAACATTTAATTGTGCAAATATTGAGGTGCTTATTAAAACTAAAATCGATAATATTATTGTTTTCATAACGCAAAATATTAATTGTTCATTTTGATTATTGACGAAAGTTACAATTAAAGTTGCTTATTTTTAAGTGTTTAACAAGGAATTAACAAATCATTATATTTTCATTACGACTTAAAATTGTTTGTACTAAATTGAATGATATTATCTTTAAACAATATTTTTTGCTTTTCTTTGTTAAATTTGAAAACTTTTTGTTAAAAGAACTGTGGACAGTAATAAAAAAATATATTTTGCGTCTGACTTACATCTTGGGCTGCCTTCGTTTGAAGAGAGTTTAAAGCGTGAAAAATTGTTTGTTAAATGGCTTGATGAAATTAAAACAAATGCAAAGGAAATTTATCTTGTGGGCGATATTTTCGATTTTTGGTTTGAATATAAAAAAGTTGTACCAAGAGGATTTACACGGTTTTTAGGAAAAATTGCCGAAATTACCGATAGTGGAATTACAGTTCATTATTTTACTGGTAATCACGACCTTTGGATTTTTGATTATTTGCCAAAAGAAATTGGAGTAATTGTTCATCACGAACCGTATAAGTTTGAAGCGTATTCAAAAAAGTTTTATGTTGCACATGGCGATGGATTAGGTCCTTACGATAAGGGATTTAAAAGATTAAAAATGATTTTTACCAGCCGTCCGTTACAATGGCTTTTTGCCAGACTACACCCGAATGGAGCAATTGGTTTCGGACAAGCTTGGTCGCATCATAACCGAACACACGAAAAATCCGACACCTATCAGTTTAAAGGCGAAGATAAAGAATGGCTAATATTATATGCGAAAGATATTTTAAAATCAGAGCATTACGACTACTTTATTTTTGGACATCGACATATTCCAATGAATATTAAACTATCTGATAATTCGACATTTATCAACCTAGGCGACTGGGTTATGAATTTTACTTTTGCTGAGTTTGATGGCGAAAATATTTTTTTGAGGAAATATCAAAATATTATATCAAAATAAATACTTTAGGACAGCTTCTTTTTATTTTGTTGGCAATGATTATTTTCAAAAAACTTGCTTAAAGGGCTTATTTCCAAGCAATCAAAATTAAAAGATTTTCAGGCAACATACTTCGACAACTCTATAACAATTGCACAAATAAAAAAATATCATCTTTTTTTGCATTTTATAATTTAATATTTACATTTGCACAAAATACTACAATAAGGTAGCATATATGATATTTAGTAAAACAACAGAATACGCAATTCGCATATTAACCTATATGGCAACAGATTATGAGAAGCTTTATAGTGCAAAAAGTATTGTCGATAAACTGAATATTCCTAACAAATATATGCGAAGGATTATGACAAATCTTAGCAAAAGCAATTTTATAATGAGTATTCAGGGGCGAGATGGAGGCTATAAATTTATAAAATCGCCCGACAATATTTATTTAGCCGAAATAATCGATTCTGTAGATGGAATTGATAAATATATGGGCTGTGTATTAGGCTTTAACGAATGTTCTCCTAAAAGTACTTGTGCAATGCACAAATCATGGACTGAAACTAAAGAAAAATTGTATAATACTCTTTCTAAAACAAGCTTATCAAACTTGATTAAAAATACGATAGATAAATTTTAAAAAAATTTGAAATAAAATACTACAACAAAGTAGCATATAAATAGTAAATAACTTAAATCAAATCAATTATGAAAGAAACACTTTTAGACAAATTTATGAGTAGAAAGGGCTTATACACAAGCTTTTGGTTTATTGCCATTTTCATGGTGTCGGCACTTATTTATTACACTGCAAATCTGCAGAAAGAAGTCCCGCCAATTCCAAAAGAGGTAAAATCGGTTAATGGCGAACTGCTTTACACTTACGACGATGTTGTTACAGGAAAAGGCTATTTCCAACAATTTGACCTTATGGATTGGGGAACAGTATTAGGAATGGGAGCATACATGGGACCTGATTTTTCTACAGATTTAATGCACAACAGAGTTGAATTTCTATACGATTATTATTCAATCGAAATATATGGAAAATCATCTAAAGAAATTACAGACATTGAACGTGGTGCTGTAAAAGAAAGAGTAAAACAAGATGTAAAACAGCAAACTCACTTACTTGAAACAACCACAACTTACACACAAGCTTCAGCACAAGCATTTCACAAAAATGTAGAATACATTGTTAATATGCTTGTTAATGGCGACAAAGAGCGTGCTTTCAGAGGTGGAATTATTAAGCCAGAGGAAGCAACAAAAATTGCTGCTTTTTTCGATTGGTCTCAACTTGTTGCATCATCGTTACGTCCAGGCACAGAGCGAACTTGGTCAAATAATTGGCCCTGCGAACCGCTAATTGACCAAGATGTAAATTTTAATGCTCACAATGTTTCACTTTGGGAGTTCCTGATTTTATGGACACTTACAATTATCGTAATTTTCTTATCTTATGAATATTTGTTTAAAAAAGATAAAAACGAAGTACTTGAACCTGCACTTAAAATCACTAAATTATTTAAATCGCAACAAAAACTTTTAAAATATATTCCTATCGTTGGGCTTCTATTTTTTGTTCAGTTAATTCTTGGTGGTTATTTGGCACATCTTTATGCAAACCCAACAGAAGATTTTATAATTTCTCAAGATATTCTACCTTTTAATGTATTACGTTCAATGCACACTCAAATTGCAATTTTATGGGTTGCTGTAGGTTGGCTGGTTGGCGGATTATTAATTGCTCCTTGGGTTGCTAACAAAGACCATAAATTTCCATGGCTTGTTGATGTGCTTTGGTTTGCATTATTAATTGTTGGAATTGGTAGTGTTGCCGGATTATATTTAGGTGCTACAGGTCAAATGCGTGATTCGTGGTTTTGGCTTGGAAACGAAGGCAGAGAACTTGTAAACCTAGGTAGAGTTTGGGATATTGGTCTTTTAATTGGTTTAGTTTTCTGGTTTTTGTTAATAGTTTCTCTTATCAGAAAAGCAGCGACAAACAATCCACTTGTTGGTACAATAATTTGGTCGGCATTTGGTATTGCAACTCTATATATTGCCGGAATGATGCCACTTCATAAAATTATTCCAAACTACACCGTTGACGATTATTATCGCTGGTGGGTTATTCATCTTTGGGTTGAATTAACATTTGAATTATTTGCTGCCGGAGTTATTGCATTCTTTACTGTTTCGTTAGGTTTAATTACTCAGAAAACAGCTGTTCGTGTAATGTTTTTTGAATTATTTCTGATTATGTTAAGCGGTACGCTTGGAGTTGGACATCATTATTTCTGGCAAGGACTAGATGAATATTGGATTGCTATTGGTGGAATTTTCTCGGCACTTGAGCCACTTCCACTTGCACTAATGCTAATTGAAGCAATGAAAAATTACAGAGAAAAAATTCACGCAGGAGAAGAGTTTCATTTCTCAACACCATTTATGTGGATTGCAGGTTCGGCAATTTTAAACTGGATTGGTGCAGGATTCCTTGGAATGGTAATAAACACTCCTACAATAAGTTATTATTCGCATGGAACATACCTGATAATGCCTCACGGACACGTTGCCTTGCTTGGTGCTTTTGGATATGTTTCTATTGCATTTCTTTATATGACATCTCGGGCAAATGCAATGGCAAAAGGCTTGGTTTGGAACGATAAATTAAGCAAATGGGGTTTCTGGACTTTAACTATTGGCGTTTTACTTTTTGCTATCCCAACTTTAATTATTGGTTTAGAGCAAACCCGAATTGCACACGACCTTGGTTATTATGCAGCTCGAACACGTGAAGCATTAAGCGGAATGAGTTTCTGGATTTGGGCAAGAACAATTCCTGATACATTAATGATTCTTGGCGGTGGAATTATAGTTTACGATTTAATTGTAAAAACATTCTTTGCAAAGAAAGCTTAATTTTTAAAATAATTGCTAAACTAACTGTGACACGGTTTTGAACCGTGCCACAGTTTTTTTTAAATATTAAATTATTCATTTGACCAACCTCTTTAAATTATTTATATAAGCCAATATTTAAATCAGGAACATCTAAGTAAAATAAGGAAATATTTAATACAACTAATTGATTATATGAGAAATTTTTGAAAAATGTGATGTCAACAAGAAAGCTATTTGCCGGAGGGGAGTCATCACAAAATAAAAATCCAAAAGGTTTAAAATTTATTTCAGACCATCTGCAAATGCTTGAAATGCCTTCTCCAGCAACATATGAGTATCCAATAAATCTATGTATAGAAGAATAATTTAAATACATATAAATTTTAAATTTTTCAGATAGAATATTATTGTCTTTTTCTAAAACAAATTTAACGAGTTCTTTATAGTTTTTAAGAACGCCCATTTTATCTAATGATAAAAAGAAAGAAAAAAGTTGTTTAAGTACATTCAATGGTTTAATTTTAAAATTACATGCAATTATTCTTTTTCCTTTATTAGCAATAAGTATGTCATTTCCTTGTTCTGACCATGAAATATAATCTCTCCCATACCAATCACCAGTATTACTATTACATTTCCTGCAAAGTGTGAAATCTCCACTGCCCTGATTAAGTATTCTTTTAGAACCGTAATAATGACTCTTTTCATCAAAAAGGCTATTATAATTTTTTATAAAAATAGGTTTATTATTAAAGGACTTTTTGGGAGGGATATGTTCAAATGTTAATTTTGTATATTCATTACAAACTGAACAATAACCGAATACATCTTTAGCCATTTATTTTCTTTTACTTTTTCCAAATAACCCAGCCGTACATTTTTCATACAATTTAAATAAAAACTCCATGCATTTTGCTTCGTTTATTAATTTTATAGCTTTTTGTAATGAAATATTCAAAATTGCAAGAGTAGTATTTAAGACCATCATCTTTTGCAATAAGTGCAAGTTTTAAGGTTTTATCTTCATTAAAACATTCCTCTGTTTCAAAATCTCTATAGTGAATTGCTCCATAACCAAACTTAATTTCTTCTTTAGTAGGATTTCTCCAATAAGTAAGTGTTTTAGCCTTTTTAAATGATTGAAAAATTTCAAGTGTTGTTTTCATAACTTAATTTTTATTTTTCTTATTTGTAAACAAATCAGCCGTATATTTATCGTACAACTCAAACAAAAACTCAATACGTTTTGATTCATTTGTAAATGCTTGAGAACGATAACATAAATCAACCGCTTTATCTAATTCCTGATGGGCTTTTACTAGAGCTGGAGGCATTGTTCGTGGGTCGTACAAATCGGCTAAACTACTTTCTGGAAAATAGGCTCTAATATCTAATACTTTTTGTGCTGATTGTTCAACCAATTTTATTTGTTTTTCAGTAGGGTTTTCGGGCCAGGGGAAATTGTTGTAAACTAAATTGTTTGAATATCTTAAACTTGTACTTAACATTCCACATGTATAACGTACCCAACTCATGTGCATTATTGATGTTAATATGCCAAAGTGATAAACTTTTGCATTTGGTATAATCAATGCTAAATTACTTGTAATAACTTTTGAAGACTTAAAACCAATAGGAATATATTTTCTTAACCCGGATGATAAATTTGGAATTAGTATATAGTCTGATTTTGGTTGTCTAATTTCGCCAAATAACATGGGGTATTCAGCAAGTTTTTTTGTGTTTTCTCTACTACTTTTTAATCTGTAATTTTTATTATTATCAATACGATTTAATAACAAAGGGCAATCTCTTAATTCACTTGGGTTGATATCATTTAACCAAAAACAGAATCTCTCAATTTTATTTATAAATTCCTCTCCACCAGTAAATTCTTTAATATATTTTGCTCCTTGTGGTTCTATTTTTTTGTAATCTTCATATTCTTGTTTTGAAAGCAAAAGATTTCCATTATCATTAGGCATACTTCCAAATACTATTTTTGGAACATTGCAAATTGGAGTTTTTCTTGATAAAATGACAATATCCTTTCCTTCAACCAAATATGGATTAATGTTTTTAACTTTTATTTCGTGAGCCTCTCCCTTAATATTTTCATATTCAAAAATCAGTTTTTCAGGAATATCAAAATTTGCAAAACCAATAATAACGCAATGTACAGCTGCATTTCCACGAGCTTCGTTATTCCATTGGAAAGTACGATGAGCAAAATGTATTTTTATGCGATAATGATTGAATAATAAATTCCATAAAACGCCAACTTGTTCTCCTTGAGTTATTGAATTGGTTGAAACAAAAGCAACTTTGGTTTTTGTATTTTGAATATATTGTGCTGCTTTTAAATACCATGCTGTTACATAATCCAATACGCCAAAGCCTTTTACTCCGCTAAAAACCACTTCTAAATCAGCTTTTTGCTCTTCATTCTGATTACTTTTTCCACGAAATGGAGGATTCCCGATTATATAATCATACTTACTTTTGGCAATAAATTCATTCTGTATTATATGAGTAGGGTTAATATTTACTTTTTTAGAAAAAACATTTAATGTTTCGTAATGAACTTTGGGTTCATTTACTTCAAAAACATTTGTAACATCAGCAGTTATATCGTATTCTTTTGTTTTATCCAGATTATTCCAATCAATTTTTAGGGCATTTCCTTGTATAATTTTTGCCGACTTTACAAGAGGAATTCTAGAAAGTTTATCGCCTGTTTCTGAATTACAAATCATATTCATTTGATGGTCGATAAGCTACATAGCTACTTGTGCAATTTGTGCAGGAAATTCTTCGTATTCAATACCATAAAATTTATCGACATTTATGTTGAAATACAACGATACATCAATAAAATCCATGTGGCGAATTCTGCGGTTAAGCTTTTGTAATTCAAGTATAACTTGTAATTCGAGTAATCTTAATTCACGGTAAGTAATAATCAGGAAATTGCCACAACCACAAGCCGGGTCAAGAAAGCGTAATGATGCAATTTTATTGTGAAAATGTGTCAGTTTTCGGTCGTCGTGCTTTATTTTTTCAAATTCCGCCCAAAGTTCATCAAGAAACAGTGGTTTGATAAGTTTTAAAATATTTGTTTCGCTTGTATAATGTGCTCCAAGATTTCTACGCTCTGTTGGATTCATTACACTTTGAAACATTGAGCCAAAAATAGCAGGAGATATTCTGCTCCAGTCTAAGTAACAACATTCTAAAAGTGCTTGTCGCATTTTTGAATCAAAACTTGCTGTTGGCAAAAGTTCCTCAAATAGTTTTCCATTTACGTAAGGAAAAGCCATTAAATCTTCGTCAAGATTTTTAAATCGTTTTTCTTTTGAAGTATTTAAAACCTGAAATAATTCCTGAAGTTTCGCCGCAAGGTCGCTACCGTCAACATTTGTACGATGGTCGATGAAATCCTGAAATTGTTGTTTTTCGAAAATGCTTGAATCTTCTGCAAACAGGCAAAATAAAATACGAACCAAATAAACTTCTAACGGATGTCCATCGTAACCAATTTCTTTAAGGCGGTCGTGTAGTTTGCCCATTAATTCGGCTGCTTTAATATTTGCAGGGTCTTGCTCTTTGAAAATCCTTTTTTGATAGCCTAATAAATAACTAAAATGTCGAACATTTTTAAAAAGGTCTTTTAACTTAAATTCTACAATATTATCATCTTCAAGGTCGTAAAGTCTAAAGTTTTCAAAGTCGGATACGAGAATATATTTTGGTAATTCGTGTTGTTTTAGTCCGTGTGTATAATCTTTTGCTTGCTGAAAAGCTTTGTCGAGGTTTTTGCCTCTACTTTTCATTTCGATTAAAATTACTCCTTTCCAAATAAGGTCAATATATCCGTCTTTATCGTCAAGTTTTTTAACCCGATGTTCAAATGTTGCGAATTTTTTTCGGCTAATCCCGAAAACATTGAAAAATTCAACTAAAAATGGTTTAGCCTCTGCTTCTTCGTTTTCAGTGCCTTCCCATTCTTTTGAGAATTTGATTGCACGTTCTTTTATTTCGTTCCAGCTTAATGTCATAGTTTAACAAATATATGAAAAAAATAGTGTAGAATTATAACCTGAATTATTTATAAATTAAAAAAATGGTTATTCAATCAAAAGAGTGAAAAATGATGAAGAGTTATACAATATAAAAGATGAGAATTTAAAAAATGTAATACAATTTGTTAACGCTTAGCGTAATAATAATTCCTAATAAATTACAAGCTGTTTGAGCGAATTTGTTACGAAACAGCGAAGTTAATTCGTAGCAGGAGTGAGTTCTTGCAATTAAAAGTGATGCACTACTAACCGACTAAAATCTTTGAACGGCTTTGAAACTCCTTATAAGTGTAACTTATTCGAGGTATTAACCAAGACGGAAGTATGCACTAATTGATAAAGTATTTGAATAACAAAAACAAAAACTAACCCCCTTTCACGAAAAAAAAGTATTATTGGCTTCGACTAAAAGTGCTAAATTTGTTTTGAAAATATGTTTATGAATTAATCAGGCTAAATAACTTTGTTGTAACTTTGCTATCAATGATTAAGTAAAGATTATGGAAACAATAAATATAAGCAAGGGCGATTATTTAATCTCCACCGATAAATCAATGCTCAACTTGAATGTAATTCACGATTTTATTGCAAATAAATCATATTGGGGCAAAAACATTCCTTTCGAAACGGTTAAAACCTCAGTCGAAAATTCGTTAAACTTTGGACTTTACCATAAAAAAAAGTTAATAGGTAATGCAAGAGTAATTTCCGATTTTTCTACAATTGCATATTTGGGCGATGTGTTTGTTTTAGAGGAGTTTCGAGGTCAAGGACTTTCAAAATGGTTAATCGAAACAGTTGTATCGCATCCAAACTTACAAGGACTACGTCGATGGATATTGCTAACAAGTGATGCTCACGAGCTTTATAAAAAATATGGCTGGAAAATAGTAGAAAAGCCCGAAAACTGGCTCGAAAAACACAATCCCGATATTTATCAAAAGACTACATTCTGTCTTTAAGAAAACACCCTTTTTTTGAAATTTCAAATTACAACCGAGCTTGCGAGCTCAACGAAGTTAAGCATCAAATAAAGCTAAAATTACATTTCGACAAGCTTAGTGCATTGCAATTGCCTAATATCCAAACTGTTTGAGAATTGAAATTTTGAGAATTGGAATTTATTTGATATTTGGTTTTTGTTTTTTGGAGTTTTCTAAGAGACACTACTTAGCAACTGAGAGCAATAAAAAAAGCCTTACATTTCAGTAAAGCTTTGATTTTCATTTGTGGGCCCACCAGGACTTGAATCTGGGACCCCCTGATTATGAGAATGAAAAAATGATTTGTATTTAGTTTGTTGTCAATGCGTTAGAGCTTTACATTGTAGCATAAAAGCTTCTTTTTTCAACATCTTGTAGCATGAAATGTAGCATAGATTTCAAATTTTGTCATTAATTCCACGAAAGACTTCTTTTATTAAAACTATGGCTTCTTCAATTGAATTATTAGTTCCCCTAATCATTATTTTCGACATTGAGCAATTACCTTTTATATCAATATTTTCATTCAAAACATTTAAAATTCTTGTTTTTAGTTTGTCGGAATGATTTAGAATCGGAATCATATTTCGACCAAGAACTCTTGCTCCAGCTAAAATTCTATCAAAGTTTTCATTATCAAAAATATCATTGTGGTTTTCAAATATTTCATCTTCCATAATGTCAAAATAGTTTTGGATTATTATGTTGATGTCTTCAATATCTTTAATTCTTGAGTCTGGCTTATCTGACCATGAAACCAATTTTAAGATACAAAGTCCGGGTAACGAAGCAATTTTAACTTCTTTTTTATTATAGTCGTAGCTGGAAATTTCTTTGTAAACTTCTTCAAAACCAAGAATTGAAATTTGTGTATCAAACTTATCCATGAAATTAATATAACCAGCTTCATTAACTCCTCCAAATGGAAGTAAATCAATCGTAAATTCATGCTTGATATAAATTACCCGATATGGCAGTTTCTCAATCACTCTAAAGCCAAATTTATCAACTAACAACTTAATAAACACTTGAAATTGGTTTAAATCCGAAACTAAAACAGCAAAATCAATATCTTGTGTAAACCTTCGTTGTGAAATATTATTAGCTTCAAACCAAAAATCACGAGCCTTTGCTCCAATTACATAATAATCAATTCCGATTTCAGCAGAAGCAAGATTTAGGTCGTTGATAATTTCCCTAATCCTTATGTCATTTATGTTATTCGTATTTATTTTTAAGATACTCATCATAAATTATATTAGCTGTTTCAATGTTTCTGCCTTGGGTTGTGTTTATTAAGTCGGCATATATTAATTCTATTTGTGCTACTTTTGGATTATCTGTATTTGTATTCCAAAACTTTCTATAAATTATTACATTTCCATTTGCATCGGGAATTAACTTATATTTTTTAATCAATTCCGTTTTTGTTAATGTTGTATAGATTGTAAAAATTTCAGGATACAGATATTTTGTTAGAATACCAGCAGCAGGTTCGCCACCCCAAAAAGTATTATCATCATTAAAATTAAAATCTTTCCATTTTTTTATGTCTTCATTTTTGGGATATCTGAACATTCCAATAAATAAAGTTGGTTTTAATTTGTTTTCGTATTCATTTACCCATTGTTCAAATAGCTTTTTCTTATTGGCTAATATATATGTTTTTGGAGTTAGGTTAATAATATATCCTAATTCTTTTAAAGCTGTAAATGTTTTATTAATTGTATCAAGAGCAACATCTGCCTCTCTTGCTATGTTTCGATAAGGTGTATTAAGCAATTCTGGATTTATCAATAGATTATATGAAACTTTTAGTCCAGTTTTGGTAAATGCTCTGTTTTTGTTAATTGTAATTTTGTTTGTATTCTTAAACCCATCCAAAAATATTATATGGTCTGGCGTTTTTACAAATGTATTACCGGCTACATCCATATAGCAAATGTTTAAGTTTCGAAGTTTTTCTCTGATATTTGGATTTATGTGTTCAGCAATAATAACAATACGTGGATTTTTTTCTTTATAATTCTTCTCCAAATTGTAAAAATGGATATTAGTAAACTCTTTTTTTATTACTGGAATGAATAGTTCCTCTTTGTTTGGAAAATATATTGTAATAATACCGTCTTTATTTGGCTTATTGCCTTTTGGTTGATTCCATTTTATTTTGATTTTTGTTTGATATAAAAATCTTTCAATGGCAGTTTCAATTATTGTATCCGAAATTTCCATCTTGTACGTATTTTATTATTGTACGCATTAAGCGAACATACAAATATAGCGAACATTCAGATAATCGCAAAATATTTTTCAAATTATTCTTTCGTTTGTTACAATAGCTCTACATGAAGATGTAATAGTTTTGTTTCACATTGTTCTTGAAATTAAGAACTTAGAATTATTGAGAAGGATTTTATTGTTAAGTAAAGTACTTATATATGTTTTCAACTTACTGAAAAATAACTTATGTGCGATTTGTACAGTAGTTTATTTTTCTTTAAGTTTGGGAAACGTTAAGCAATTTGATTTGGAGACGGTGAACAGGTTGATGATATAACAATAATGGGCATAAAAAGTAGCAATTATGGAAAAATGGCGTGAAATTTTTAGGTTAATGTATTCTCCTTCTAATCTTGAGTTAAATAATAAAAAAGCTGAGAATGTCATTAGTAGTTTTAAAAATTTACATCCAGAACTTATTTCAAATGATGTTGAAATAGGAATTAGTAATGTTATTGAGGATGAAAAAGGAAATCCTTGTGATTATTTCATTATTCACATTCGGCACAATAATGAATTTGACTCTAAATTAATTCCAGATTTATTTGACGGTATTAAAATCGAAACAACTATAGCTGATGGAGAATGATTTAAATATTGAAAACCTAATTTCTGATATTGATAATAAATATAAGGAGTTAGAGCAGGAACTTGGGTGGAGTTTTCTTGTAACATCAAAAGAAAATCTTAAAAAAAATTGTGGTATTGCTTTAATAACATTAAACCCTGGAGGGTGTGAAAAGGCTGATTCAATGGGGTATTTTGAGACTGGAAATGCATATTGTGATGAAGATTGGTTTTGTAAAAAGGGAGAAAAAGAAACAAGAAAAGGACAAGCCCCACTCCAAATACAAATTCAAGAACTTTTCAAAAAATTGGCAACAAAAAATATTTCTTATCCCAATTATATTAACTTGATGAACAATAGTCTTATGGGATATTTTATTCCATTCAGGTCTCAAAGTATTAGTTCTTTAAAAAACGCTAACCAATCAAGAGAATTTGGAAAAAAGTTATGGTCTAATATTCTGGAAAATGTTGATTTAAAATTGATAATCTGTATTGATAAAAACACATATTCTAGTATTAATGAGATTATTTGCGGGCTAAAATATATTAAATATTTTGAATCTGAACTTCTACCTACCGGGTGGGGAAATATCAATTCTGAGGTAAGAAGATACAAAAAAGAAAACAAGTCTATTACAATTGCTCGATTACCGCATTTATCAAGATATAGAATATTCAATAGAGGTAATCCTAAATTTGATTCATTAATTGAAGATATTATTATTGAATTGACAAAGGATTGTTCGTTTTAATTGAACAATAAAAAAAATCTAATTTACCAAAATCCAGCACCTGAACTTAGCACCTGAGAACAATAAAAAAAGCCTTACATTTCTGTAAAGCTTTGATTTTCATTTGTGGGCCCACCAGGACTTGAACCTGGGACCCCCTGATTATGAGTCAGGTGCTGCTAACCAACTGAGCTATGGGCCCCACTCTAAAAATGAGTTTGCAATATTACATAAATAGCTTTAAAAAAACAATAACAATTTTATTTTATCTGAATTATTTTATTTCAAATTCATATTTATCTATAAAAAAAGTCAGTGCTGCCATTGAGCCACAGCCTAATTGTAATTCTCTAATGCTAACAGTTTCAAATGTATCATTTGGTGCATGATGATAATCGAAATATCGTTGTGAGTTTACTGTTAATCCAATTAATGGTATCCCTTGTTTTTTCAAAGGAGCAATATCAACTCCTCCCCATCCTTCTGAAAATAAGTATAATCCATATGGTTCAAAAATCGAACTCCATTTTTTTAATGCTTGTACAGCTGGGTCAGAACCATCAACAGTAAAACCAATTGGAGAAGAACCTCCTTCGTCAGATTCAATAGCAACTATATGTTTTTCGCCTTTTTCTTTTACTATTTTAGCATAAGTATCACCGCCTCGTTGAGCAAATTCTTCATCAATAAATAATACGCACCTAATTGTATGCTTTGGTGCTATTTTCAAATCTTTAAAAATTCT
>MEND01000173.1:15388-46834 GCA_001768975.1 Bacteroidetes bacterium GWA2_31_9
CCATAGCATGAATACATCCGGCACCATCGTCGTTTGCTCCTTCTGTATTATCCCACGAATCAATATGGGCTCCAACTGTAATAATTTCATCAGGTTTTTCATTACCTTTCATTTCGCCTATTACGTTGAAAGATTTTTCTTCGCCATCAAATTCGCAATTCATTTCTATAAATATTTTTAATGAAGTATCTTTTTTATGCCATTTTGATAATACATCTGCATCGTTTGTGCTAATTGCAACTGCAGGAATTTTTTCGACATTTTCGTCGTATCTCATAATGCCAGTATGCGGAAAATCATTTTTAGAAAGAGATAACGACCTGATAACAACTGCTAAAGCTCCTAGTTTTGCTGCTTCTGAAGCCCCATGTACTCTAATTCCAGCAACTTTTCCGTAAGCAAAAAATGAATTTGTAACCGTGTTATCCATAATACAATTATAAAATATGATTTTGCCTTTCACATTTTTCTCGCCTAATGTTTTTAATTCGTCAATTGAACTCACTTCAACTACTTCAGCCAAAACACCTCCATCTTTTGTTCCTACTGAACCGCCTAATGCACAACAATTAGTTTTTAAATGACCAAATAGTGACGAAATATTACAAACTTCCGGATTGCCTCTTTTCCATCTTATAACTTTAGTTTCCTGAAGATAGACAGTATCATATTGCATATCTTTTAATTCCTGAAATGCCCATTCGATTGCTGATGCTGCTTGAGGTGTACCAGCTAACCTTGGTCCAATTTTTTTTGTTAAATATCTTAAATTTTCGTAACCTTTTTCGCTTTTTAATGCAGATTCGTATATTTTTCTAACCATTAAAGAATCATCGTTTTGAGCCGATACAAAAAAGTAATTTAAAATTAGTGCTATTATAAATATTGCTCTTACTTTTGTTTTCATATTTTTTTTTTAATGAACGAAGATATAGAAAATATTTCATTTACAATTAAGCAAGAAGCCTATAAACTTGGGTTTTATTTATGTGGAATTTGCAAAGCCGAAGAATTTGCTTTTGAAAAAAAGTATATGAATGATTGGTTAAAAAAAGACTCTCATGGATTGATGCATTATTTGGAAAAAAACTTTGAAAAACGTACAAACCCCTCATTATTATTAGAAAATGCAAAATCAATAATTGTTGTTGCACTGAATTATAATACAATCAATAAACAGCCTGAAGATTCTCCAAAATTTTCAAAATATGTTTATGGAAACGATTATCATACAGTAATTAAAAGCAAGTTGTATAATTTATGTGAAACGATTAAAAAAAATAATCCAGATTCCGAAAACAAAATCTGTGTTGATACGGTTCCTATCTTGGAAAAAACTGCTGCACAAAGAGCTGGATTAGGTTGGATTGGAAAACACACTTGCTTAATAAATAAAAAACTTGGCTCATTCTTTTTTCTTGGCGAAATAGTTACTACGCTAGAACTCAAATACGATAAGCCAATTAACGATTATTGCGGAACTTGTAATAAATGTATTGAAAGCTGTCCAACAGGAGCAATAAAATCTCAATATCAATTAGATGCACGTAAATGTATATCATATAATACAATCGAAAACAGAGGCGAAATTCCTGAAAGCGTATTTACAAATTTAAATGGCTGGGCATTTGGTTGCGACATTTGCCAAAATGTTTGTCCTTGGAATAAAAAAACAATTGAAAACACTGAACCAGAGTTTGATATAAAATCTGAAATGTTAAATTTCAATCGAGAACAGTGGAATTTAATATCAGAAATTGAGTTTAAACGAATTTTTAAAACCTCAGCTGTTAATCGAATAAAATTTAATCAATGGAAAAGGAATATTGAAAGCTTGTAAAGTCGTTTTTTTGTAACTTCTCAATAACAACTTGGAAAAAGTCATTTTGAACAATCGAATAATAGAACAACGAATGAAGAATAACGAAGTAAAACCCACGATACGACAGTGTTTTCTTTAATTCACCCCGTTGGATATTATCTTTTATTGCACATCCATTGTTCAACATAAGCTATCCAATGGGGTAAAAAATTCGTTTTTCAAATGTTCAAATGTTCTATTGTTCAAAAAATAAAACTAACTATTGAGAACTTACGTTTTTTTTATGTTTATATTTTTTATTAGACGCTGATTTACCCTGTTAGATAATCTCTTCATTTTTTATTCGTTCTTGTAATCATAGCTATCAAACAGGGTGAACACAGATTATTATGATTTCTTTGCCACTACTTGTTCCGATTTTTCAACGGAAAATTTGATTATTAAGTTAACTCCAATGCGATTTATCGGAAGACGCAAAGTTCTATTTTAAAAAACACATTTTTTCTTGGCTTAAAAAAAGGAATTAGCCGATTAAACGTTAAAGTTATCCCTTTTATTAAACTGTTACTCTAATATTTAATTCCTTTAATTGCTCAGATGAAATCAACGAAGGAGAATCTATCATTACATCACGTCCTGAATTATTTTTTGGAAATGCAATATAATCTCTGATTGATTCGGAACCTCCAAACAACGAACAAAGTCTGTCGAATCCAAATGCTATTCCGCCATGAGGTGGAGCACCAAACTTAAAGGCATTTAACAAAAATCCAAACTGATATTCAGCTTGTTCTTTTGTGAAGCCTAATGCTTTAAACATTTTTTGTTGTAGTTCATTATCAAAAATTCTTATCGAACCACCACCAACTTCAACCCCATTAATAACCATATCGTAAGCATTAGCCATTACTTCTGCCGGATTGGTTTCAAGCATATTAATATGCTCTAGCTTTGGCGATGTAAATGGATGATGTTTAGCATAATATCTACCATCTTCTTCGTTGTATTCAAATAATGGAAAATCGACCACCCAAAGTGGTGCAAAAACGTCAGGATTTCTTAATCCAAGCTTATTTCCCATTTCAAGGCGAAGTTCAGAAAGTGCTTTTTGAGTTTTTTCTTCTTTTCCGGCAAGAATTAGCATTAAATCACCTGGTTTAGCTCCAAATTTTTCTGCCCATTTTTGTAATTCTTCAGCATTAAAAAACTTATCAACTGAAGACTTTAAAGTGCCATCAGCTGAGTATCTTGCATAAATCAATCCTGTGGCTCCAATTTGTGGTTTTTTTACAAATTCGGTAAGTTCATCAAGTTGTTTTCGAGTATATTCACTGCAATTTTCGGCACAAATTCCGGCAACATATTCAGCATCATCAAAAACTTTAAATCCTTTTCCTTTAACTGTTTCGTTAAGTTCAACAAACTTCATCCCGAAGCGAATATCTGGTTTATCGCAACCATAATATTTCATGGCATCGGAATAAGTCATTTTAGGAAGTTCGCAAATTTCAACATTCTTAACTTTTTTAAACAGATGCTTAATTAAGCCTTCAAATGTGTTCAAAATATCATCTTGATGAACGAAAGACATTTCGCAGTCAATCTGTGTAAATTCGGGCTGACGATCGGCTCTTAAATCCTCGTCACGGAAGCATTTTACAATTTGATAATATTTATCGAATCCTGCCACCATCAACAATTGCTTAAATGTTTGTGGAGATTGTGGTAGTGCATAAAATTCTCCTTGATTCATTCTCGATGGAACAACAAAATCTCTTGCTCCTTCGGGAGTCGATTTAATCAGTACAGGAGTTTCAATATCAATAAAGCCTTCATTATTAAGATAATTTCTGGTTTCAATCGACATTTTATGACGTAGCATTATGTTTTGCTTAACCTCATTTCTTCTTAAATCAAGATAACGATATTGCATGCGTAATTCGTCGCCACCATCAGTATAGTCTTCGATTGTAAATGGTGGTGTTTGCGAAATATTCAAAACTTTAATCTCAGAAACTTTAATTTCTATATCACCAGTCGAAATTTTTGGATTTTTAGATAATCTTTCAATTACTTCACCATTAACTTGAATTACATATTCTCGTCCAATTTTTTTTACTACAGAAAGTACATCTTCGCTGGTTTTGCCTTCTTCAAACATTAATTGTGTAATTCCGTATCGGTCGCGAAGATCAATCCAAATCATTCCTCCTTTATCCCGAATTCTTTGAACCCAACCACTTAATACAACTTGTTGATTTACATTACAAATGTTTAGTTCTCCACAATTATGCGTTCTGTACATATTATTAATTTAGAATTTATAAATTTTGAATTTCCTCATTTATTATAAGAAATTTTTTGTAAAAATAATAAAGGGTTTATTTATAACGAATTTTGAATTGAAAAAAGCACTAATCTTTATGAATAAAGTTTTTAATGCATTATTGTCCTATTAAAAAAATATTTCGTGCCGATGGCACTATTGTTAAAATGGGAACTATCTTTCTACCAATATTTTGTCCCGATGGGACAGTTTCGCTAGGGGCAAAGCTCCTATGAGCTTTGAGCCAGGCTGTGCAATGGCAATATTGGTAGAAGAAAAAGTAAGCCATCATTATTTTAGTGCCTTTAGGTACGTAATAAAATCAATTGTTTATATATTTCATTTTTATTTTTATCGAACAACAGTGTTTTTAATGCTTAAAATCTATCATTATTCTTTAGAAAAGTTCATTACAAATAATAATTTTACAATTTCAAAGTTATACCAACAAATTTAAATAATAGAATTGAAAAATAAATCAAAATCAATGAATACACATCTTCTAAAGCTCTTTATAATTCTATTTGTAAATATTAATTGCTCTTTTTCACAGATTGCTGTTGGACAATGGCGAGAGCACATGCCTTATACAAACACCAACAAAGTTGCTGATGGTAATAATATGATTTATTGTTCTACTGATAATGGAATTTTTTATTATAATAAATCTGATAATACAATAAATAAACTTACTAAAGTTCAGGGACTTTCAGACATTGGAATTTCGACTATTGGATTCAGTCAAAACACTAGTACTTTATTTGTTGGATACTCTAATGGAAATATTGATTTAGTAAAAAACAATTCAATTTATAATATTTCTGATATAAAAAGACGACTTATTTCTGGAGATAAAAACATTAATAATGTGTATTTTTTAAATAATTATGCATATGTTTCAACCGCTTTTGGCATTGTTGTTCTTGACATTCCGAATAAAGAAATCAAGGAAACATATTTTATAGGCGATTATGGTACGACATTAAATATCAATGATATTACTTCCGATTTGAATTATATTTATGCTGCAACTGATAAAGGAATTTATAAAGGAGAGTACTCAAGTAATTTGAATTTATCTGATTATAACAACTGGTATAAAATGACTTATATTCCAAATTCAGATTCAGTTTTTAATTCAATTGTTTCTTTTAATAATAAGTTATATGCTTGTTACGATAATAAAAATCATAACAAAGATACAATTTATGTAATTGATGGTTATAATTGGGCATATTTCGATTCCTTAAAACATACCGTAAATTCAATATCTGCAAATTCAAAAAATTTAATAATATGTAATACTAACTATATTCAAATGTTTGATAATAACCTGAATAATACAGGTGAAGTTTGGAATTATAATTTAAACCCCCTTCAAGTAAAATATGCAATAATTGATAATAATAATCAACTTTGGATAGCAGACAGGAATAATGGTTTAGTTATGAAAAACGAAAGTGTTTTTGAAAAATTTATTCCAAACGGACCATTAAATGCAAAGGTATCATCAATATCTGTTCAAGGAAATAATCTTTGGGCAGCAACTGGCGGTAAAGATGGTTCATGGTCAAATTTATGGAACAGACCCGAAATTCATACATTTGTTGGTGAATCATGGACAACATTAAACTCTTCAAACACAAATGAGATGAGTGGTTACAACGATATTCTTAAAGTAATTGTTAATCCTTCAAATCCATCTCAAACATTCGCAGCAAGTTGGGGAGGAGGCTTAATCGAATTTAATAATTTTGATGTTGTTGCTCATTACAATGAAACAAACAGTACTCTCCAAGACTTAGATGTGTGGGCAAAACATGTTCGTACATACGGATTGGCTTTTGATGAAAACAATAATTTATGGATAACAAATAGTCAAGTTACAAATGCCATTTCTGTTAAAACTTTTGACAATAAATGGTATGGTTTTGAATATTATAGCGAAATTAATACTGCCTCAATTGGAGATATTATAGTTACAAAAAACAATCATAAATGGGCTATTCTTCCTCGTGGCGTTGGACTTTTTGCTTTTAATGAAAAAGGAACATTTGAAAACGCATCAGATGACGATACTAAAAAATTTCAAATCCTAGATGAAAATAAGCAAATAATAACAAATGATATTTTTTCAATAGCAGAAGACAAAGAAGGACAAATTTGGGTTGGAACAAATAAAGGTATTGTTGTGTATTATAATCCTGAAAATGTATTTTCAAGTCAAAATTTTTATGCACAGCGAATAATTTTACCAAGTGCTATTGAAGGGCAAGCAAGTTATTTGCTAGAAAACGAGGCTGTTACAGCAATAGTTGTTAATGGAGCTAATCAGAAATGGATTGGGACTGAAACTTCCGGAGCTTTTTTACTCTCGGCTGATGGCACAGAAGAACTTCATCATTTTACAGCAGATAACAGTCCATTGTTATCAGATAATATTACAACAATTGCAATTGATGGAATTTCAGGTGAAGTTTATTTTGGAACAGATAAGGGAATAATATCTTTTAGAGGAACTGCTACCGATGGTTCTGAAAATAACGAACAAGTTTATGTTTTTCCTAATCCGGTTCGCGAAAATTATACAGGAATTATTACTATTACAGGTCTTGTTACCGACTCAAATGTAAAAATTACCGACATTAGTGGAAGTCTTGTTTATGAAACAACTTCTGAAGGTGGACAAGCAACATGGAATGGGAAAAATTTTGAAGGGCGAAAAGTAAACACCGGAATTTATTTAGTATTCTCATCAAATAAAGACGGAACAAAAAAGAATATAAGCAAGATATTGTTTATTAACTGATTTTTCAGATGCTTGAGAAAACACTCGGGATTGTTATTCAAAACATTAAGTATAACGACTGTAGCCGTATAATTCATGTATTTACCAGTAAATTTGGGCGTGTTTCTTTTTTAGTAAATATCTCCAACAAAAAGAAATCAAATTTTAAACCAGCAATTTTTCAAAATTTCTCAATTCTTGAAATTGATTTTATTCGTAAGCCAAAAAATTCAATACAAAGAATTAAAGAAGCTAAACTTCATTATAATTACTCTACTATTAATTTTGATATAGTAAAGACAACTATTTCTATTTTTTTAACTGAAATTTTGTATAAAACATTGAAGGAGGAAACTGAAAATCAGGAGCTTTTTAATTTTGTTAAAGACTCTGTTATTGCTTTAGATAATTTAGAATCAAATGTATCATGGTTTCATGTTATTTTTTTAATAAAACTATCTCAAATGCTTGGTTTTGAGCCACTGAACAATTATTCTGATACAAATAATATCTTCGATTTTCAGGAAGGACTTTTCGTTGCACAAAAACCTATTCATGATAACATTTTCAACAAAACAATATCAAAAGTTTTTCAGCAAATTATAAAAGTTGAATATAGTCAATTGCATGAATTTAAGTTTGATAATAATTTCAAAAACGCTATTTTAAATGGTTTGATTAAGTATTATCAAATACATAATGAATCTATAAAACAGATTACATCATCCGATATTTTAAAAGAAGTTTTTAAATAAAAAAAGCCGGAATTTCCGGCTTTTTTTATAAAGTACTATCAACTTATTGTTTTATTATTCTAACCGATGAAGAGTTATTATCAGTTGAAATTATATTTAACATATAAATTCCTTTTTCTAAAGAACTTAAATCTAATTCAATTGTTTTAGCAATAGAAGGATTAACCTCCATAACTTTGCTTCCTAATATATTAAACAATGTAATTGTTTGAATACCAGAAGTGTTTTCGATTGTTATTTTGTTGATTACTGGATTTGGATAAACTTGCAAATCGCTTTTATTATTCAAATGGTCAATTCCGTCAACGAAAACAATATCATTAGCACTACGAGGATAAATGCTATATACACTATATGAATACATTTGAACTCCAGTAACTTGATAATATTTACCAACGTCAACTAAATCTGCATCAGGGAAAATAACATCTTCAACAAGTATAGAATCTGTACCATTATACAATGACCAATCTCCGTACTTTGGAGCTCTGTAGCAACGTGCAGCAAAAACTGTAACTAATACACCTTCATAGTTTTCGGTATTTGCATCTGCTATTGTAAGGTAAACTGGTGCAATATTTTTAAAGCCATCAATATATTTTGAACTAGTTACATTTTTCAAAACAGTATAGCTATAATTTTCACCAACTAAACCTGTAACAAATATGCTATCTCCAATTGCAAAGCCTGCATTATCCTGAATTACATTAATTCCATTCCAAGCACCATTTGCATCCTGAACATAATAGTCCAAATTATCATGAACAGCAGTAACGATACCTGTGATAGTAACTGTTTGATTATTTTTTGGAGAGATTGCAGGAGTTGCTGTAGTATATTGAATATCGTAAATTGGAGTTATTGTCTGACTATTAACTGTAACTGTCCATGTTTTTGTTGTTCCGTCTTGAGCAGTTACTATATAAGAAACTGGTGAAGAAAAATTACCTACAGTTCCGCTTGTTGGATTTATAGTAGAAAAAACAGATGTAGTAATAGTTGGAGTTAAACTTGCTCTGTCAACATCTGGGAAAACGTCTATGTTAACCGTACCAGCAACAGAGTTAATTACTGCATCGCCAGCTTGCTTGTCAGTAGGAAAACTAAATGTTAATATTTCTGCTTGATTGCTTTGAGTATTGGTTGCAACAGTTACAGTTACTGTCCAAGTTTTAGTTGTAGAACCATCTTGAGCAGTTACTGAATATGTAACTGGACTTGTGAAGTTCTGAGCTATGCCACTATTGGGATTTATAGTTGCACCAGAAGATACGGCAATTGTAGGAATTAAACTTGCTCTATCTGTTCCTGTGAAAACTTCAACTGTAATAGTGTTGTTTGATGAATTAATTGTAGCAGTACCAGTTTGTTCAGCCAAAGAGAATGAAACTATATTTGCTTCAGTATTTGCTACAGAAACACTAACGTCACTTACACTTCTAGGTAAAATCTTAAATAGACTATACGCATAATGTCCAACACCTGTAATATCATAATATGAATTTAAAGTTGGAACAAACTTATATATATCATCATCAACATTTAAATTTCCAGTACCATCATTAACTGTAAAATCATTATAAGTAGAAGGATTTGTTGTACATTTTGCAAACTTTACCTTAATTAAAACACCTTCGTATGCTTCGGTAGCAGCCTCACTTGTTGATAATAATGTTGCATTTGGAAGTGGATTCCCTGAAGAATTAATCACAAAGCTTGAAACAGGATCTAATTCTGTAAGACTATTAAATTCTTTCACAGTAGCTGTAATCGTAACATCATCACCAACAGTTGGATTATTTGTACTATTATAAACATAAACGCCATTATATGCTCCATCAGCATCTTGAACGAAAAAGCCTTTGTAAGTTCCTCCTTCATAATTATAATGTTTTGCTGTTACAATTCCTCTTACAGTTACTACTTGACCATTTAACGGGGAGTCTCCTGTCTGATTAGTTGAATATTGAATATCGTAAATTGGCTTTGGAAGTAATATTTGATTAGAAAGTGTAATATCAATTGTCCCAAAAACACCAGAAACATCATTTGCAGTAGCTTTTACTGTAACAACACCATTAGAAACAGCTGTTAATAGCCCTGCAGAATTTATTGTTGCAGAACCTGTACCATTAACAACAGACCATACAAAAGTTGAATCAGTTGCATTGTTAGGGTTTACTGTTGCTATCATTTGTAAGGTGCCATGATATGTTGAAATTGTTGTAGAGTCATTCAACCCAGCTACTGTTATACTAGAAACTAATACGGCTGGATTTTGATTATTTAATGTTAAATTAAATTCTCCAAAAACTCCACTTCCATCGTTTGCAGTTGCTCTTACAGTTACAGTTCCTGTTAAAACTGCTGTTACTAAACCTGATGTACTTATTGTTGCATGACCTGTTCCATCAATTACAGACCAAGTAATTGTAGAATTTGTTGCATCAACAGGAAGAACTGTTGCAGACATTTGTAAAGTGCCACCAGCAGTAGAGATTGTTGTTGAATCATTAGCACTTGTTACAGTAATACTAGTAACAGGATTTGCAGCAACTCCTGTTGGAGTGACATCAGCCCAATTTGTACCTATTCTAATTTCATCCATCTCAATAGAAGGAGTTTCTGTTCCACTGTCTTGACGAATCAAAAGTCTAGTCACTTTTGTTAAATCATTACCCCCAGTATTTGTTGCTGTTAATGTAACTGCTGGTTCAGATGCACCAAGAGTAGGATTAACCCACAATTTAACAATATCATTTCCAGTTCCTGAAACAATTTCGTATGCAGTCACAATTAATAAGGTACTGTTAATATTATACGCTTGAGCAGACCAAACAATTGAAGTTGTGGCTGTTCTTGGGCTTAATCCAATATTATAGCCAACTCCATTCATTCTTATCCAAACATTTGCTCCAAAATTAGTTGCACTATCAGTAAATCCAGTAAAATAACCACCATTTGTTGCATCTAATGACCCTAATGCAGTAATATTCATCAAAAATGAACAATATACTGTACCAGAAGCTTGAGCTGTAAATAGTTTTGCAGCATCAATACCAGAACCATCAAAAACAACCTTGTTTCCAGTAGATGCTGGCAAACCAGAATAAGTTAAGCTTCCACTAGAAATTAACAAATCATCCCCAGTATTCATAGCAACCCAACCTGTTTGGGTTTGTAATGTTCCTCCTGAAGTATAATCCATTGCTTCATAATGAGGTAGTGTCGCTTGCCCAAAAGTAATGTTTACTAAAAGTAAACTAATAAAAATCGAAAGTAAAAATTTTCTCATATTGATATAATTAAGTTAATAAAAAGTCGAACTTCAAAGATAAGGAAAATTTATTGTATCGAATATTTAGTAATATTTTTTTGACTAAAATAACTCGCATTTAGTTACCGATGTTAAGTAGTGTGAGTTATAAGGCGTTAACATTCATGTGTTTGAGGCTGGTTACGCAGTTTTTTTACCGCTAAGTCGCAGGGACGCAAAGTAAAAAGTTTGAGGTTTGAAGTTTAACTTCGTTGAGCTCGCAAGCTCGGTTGATGTTGCTACGCAGTTTCATTTACCACTAAGGCACTAAGAACACAAAGGGTCACTAAGGTTTATAAATAGTGTCAATAAGAAAACACAGTGTTTCTTTAGAAAACTTCAAAAATGAGGCTTTCTCAGTTTTGAAAATAAGGCGTTTATACCATTTTAATTTACAAAATAGATCAATTAATATTTGGTATGATGCCGATACTATCCCGATTTTATCGGTACAGACTATGAAAATAGTACAATGAAATTGGACAATATTGTCGAAACAACTGTTTTCAAAACACGACATACTGCTGTTAGCAGTATGGGCGAGCTGGTGAGGCGTTTAACGAAATTATTGTAGTTTTCTAAGAGACACTACTTACTTTATACTTGTCAATAGATGCCAAAATGTATTAACTTTGTAGAAAAAAAATATGTCAGTATTAATGGAATTTGCTATGTTCCCAACCGACAAGGGAGATAGTGTAAGCGAATATGTCAGCAAAGTAATTAAAATGATTTCGGAAAGTGGTTGCGATTATAAATTAACTGCAATGGGAACTATTATTGAAACCGAAACTTTCGACGAAGCATTAGATTTGTTGCGAAAATCGCATTCGATACTTGAACCAATTTCAAACAGAATTTATTCAAATGTAAAATTCGATATTCAGAAAAAGAAAAAAGACAGAATTACTAGCAAAATAAAATCTGTAGTTGATAAAATTGGAAATGTAAATACATAACAGAAGTGCTTAAAGTTAATTGTTGTAATTTTATAAAATGAATTTTAAACTTTACTTTTTAACTTATTCCTTACTACTTATCCCTTTTCTCCAAAATGCTCAATGTTATACAAAAATAACTGCATTTGGCGATAACGAGAAGCTATCGTACCATGTTTCGTATAATTTAGGATTTCTGTGGTTTAATGCCGGTGAAGTTTATTTCAAAACCGATTCGATTACGAAAAACAATCGAAAATTAATTCATTTCGAAAGTGTAGGAACAACTTATCCCGATTACGATTGGATTTTTAAAGTCCGTGATAAATACCAATCGTTTGTAGATAAGGAAACTTACAAACCTATATTGTTTGAAAGAACTGTAAACGAGGGAAGTACATATACTTACAACAAATACATTTACGACAATAAAAACAAAAAAATCAACTTTAGCTATGAAGATAAAAAAACAAAAAAATATTCAGATACAGTAGATTATCCCGATTGTAGTTACGACCCTATTGCATTATTGTACTATTGTCGAAATATTGATTTTTCTAAAGCAAAAGAGAACGAAAAAATTCCGCTTTCACTGTTTATTGACACTGTAAAATACGATGTTTACATACGTTATATTGGAAAAGAAACTATTAAAACCAGAACCAACGAAACATATAAATGTATTAAATTTAAACCAATGCTTGTTGATGGTTCAATTTTTAAAGGAGGCGAAGAAATGACAGTTTGGGTTACCGATGATGAAAATAAAATACCAATTTATGTAGAAGCAAAAATTTTGGTTGGAGCAATAAAAGTTTATTTGTATAAGTCAACGGGACTTATACACCCATTGAAAGCATTGGTGGAGGAGGATTCTGGAGAATAATAATTTGTTATCTTACAATAGAAATATGCCCTTTATAAATATTAGAGCCATTTCCTAAATCAATAATATAATAATAGCTTGCAGCAGGTAAATCTTTTCCATTATATTTGCCATCCCAGTAGTTTTTTTCGTTGTCGTATTTGGTCGTTTCGAAAACAATTATTCCATTTCGATTAAATATTTGAACTAAATTTGTTGAAAATAATTCAATGTTGTCAATTATCCATTTATCATTAACCCCATCACCATTTGGTGTAAAAGTGTTATAAGGATGCAAAATAAAATCTTTTATAATAACTACTATTGTTTTACTATTTGTACAACCATTTGAGTCAAAAACTGTGACAGAATAAGTTCCTGATGATGTTACTTCAATTCTTTGAGTTGTATCAGAAGTTGACCATATAAAACTTGAATAATGCCCAGCATTAAGTATTACAGAAGAATTATTATTAGTATTTATTGTATCAGAAGGGAACTTAATAATTGGATTATCACTAACAGTTACTTCAACACTATCAATTGCTGGGATAGGGCAATTATTAGTAACAGTAACAGAATAATTTCCAGAAGAATTTACAAAAATTGATGAAGTTGAATCATTTGTATTCCATAAATAATGATTGTTTATTCCATATCCGGCATTTAGAGTTATTCCCAAGCCATCACAAATTGTATTAGTATTTCCAAGGTCAACAGTTGGTTTCTGGTTTACATTAATTGTTATTTGAGCAGTGTCAATACAACCTGTTTGATTATTTGTCCCTATTACAGAAAAAGTAGTATTTACTTTTGGTGATTTAGTAATAATTACAGTATTTTCTCCGGAAGACCAAGAGTATGTATCTGCACCAAAAGCCATTATTGCTACAGAATCTCCACTACAAATTGTATTTTCTGATGCAAGAATAGTTACGTTTGGAGATGTTACTCCGGGAATTGTAATTGATGTGCTTGCTGAACAAAATGAGTCTGAAGCGGTAACGCTATAAGTGCCGGCATTTAAAGAATTAGCAGTACTAGAAGTTTGAGAATTAGCATTAATACTCCACAAGTAAGTATATGTGTTTCCAGTTCCTCCGCTTGCTGAAACCGTTGCTGAACCGGTATTGTCGCCAATACAACCAGCTGGTTGAATATTTAAAGTATTTATGATAATAGTAGAAGGTTCTGTAATAGTTACACTTGTATTAGCCTGACATGAATTATTATCTGTTACTGTTACAAAGTAAATCCCTGACATTAAGCCTGTTGCTATTGTTGATGATTGTGCATTCGACCAATTGTATGAATATGGTGACGTACCACTTGTTGCACTTACGGTTGCTGAACCGTTGCTCATTCCATTACAAGTAATATTGGTTTGTCCACTTATTGAGGCTGATAATGCAGAAGGTTCATCAATAACTATTTGCTTTACTATAGTATTAGAGTTTGCATCTGTTACCGTTACTGAATATGTACCAGCACATAAATTATTAATTGTAGCAGTAGATTTACCATTGCTCCATAAATATGTATATGGACTTGTTCCACTGTTGACTGTAATATTAGCAGTTCCATTACAAAAACTGTTGCATGAGGCATTTGAAGAAGCAATTTCGATTGATAAAGAGTCAGGAGGAACTACAATTAGAAGTATTGGAAGGAATTCAGGAAATTTATGAGTCTGAACCATATTCGTTGTAAATATAAACTCTGATGGACTAAAACTGCAATTAATGCCCTGATTATCTGGATTGTTTACAACGCCAACAATGTTATTATTTGAATTCGATGAGTTTTTATATAAATAATAAATTCTATCGTCAGGTCCAAGTTTTAAACCACAGCCCATATTACTTGTGCTACTTGAAACGGTATTTATTAAAACTGGATTATTGTTCGGATTATTAAGGTCATATTGATATAATCTTCCTCCTGATGCAGGAGTTATATTTCTATATTTTGACATATATAACTTTGTTCCATCAGGAGACCACTCACAATCATAGAATCCAGTCCAAAAGTTAGTTTGAGTTCCCATTGGAGTCCCTGTTATTTTCAAAGAATTTGATAATAATCCAGAAATATAATCAAAACTGCATGTTACACATGGCTGATTTTCATACATATTCATAATTGCAATTTTACCAGCGGTATAAGAATGTCTAATAGAGCGAGCATCTCCAATTGAAAATCCAGTATTAAATGTTTGAAACAAATTTATTCCTGAATTATCTATTTTAAAAACTTTTATTTGATCAGAATTATTTATAGGTAATATCATCCAATATACATTATTAACACCTGCAACAATGCAAAATCCTTCAGATGAATTTGAAGTTAATAGAATGTTTTTTTGACCCGGGGCAACATCTCCTAAATGAATCTGAGCAGTTCCATTTCCTATTAGGCTTGTATCAACTATACTATAATAAATTGAGCCAGAGTTTGGAGCAGCAGCTGTATTTGAAAATATATAATATTGACTTACATTTGATGGAACGGGACAAGGTAGGCTTGTGAACGCACAATTATTATTATTATTTAAATTCCCTCCATTTGGCATTTGTTGGTGCAAACGATCATATATTGTTGAGTTACTGCAATAAAAAAAGACCTCTCCAGTTTGATGATTTGCTACTACACTACTACCTTCGTAAGTTAAATTTGCATGCTCATAAGTTATATCTATTTGATTTGTATTATCATTAAAAAATAATCCAGCACTCGTTTCGCTAAAATACCAAGTTCTACTATGCTTTGAAGTAATAAATGTCTGTGAAAGAATAACACTTGATAGAATTACAAGAGTAAAAAGAATAGCTACTTTTTTCATTAGACAAAAATAATAATCAAAAATAACGTATTTGCTTAAATAAACAAATTAAATATTGCAAAAAAAGCCTTGTTTAAGTATAAAATAAATTTGCGATTAAGGAAGACGAAAATAAATGAATTAAAAAAGAAAATCAATATTTAAATATTTTAAGCAATATCTTTTCATTTAATTCATTCAGAGATTCAATTTTAAAGGTTGCCTCAAATTCATTAGGTTTTATAAGTTCTTTGTAGTTTCCTTTCAGAACTCTTACAGTTCTATATCCTAACGGTTTAATACCTATAAAGTCTTTTGAAACATTATCTCCTACATACAATACATTGTTTGGACTTGTTTGTTCTAAAACACATATTTTATTAAAACAAAAAGGTGATGGTTTTGCATTTTTAATTCCATACCTATGAGTAATAAAAACTTGTTTTACCCTATCTTTTAGTCCTAATGCTTCGATTTTTTTATTTTGAACTAACTTATTGCCATCGGTAACAATATATAATGGATAGTTTTTGAAACGATTCAAACAATCGTCGGCATCTTTATCAAGTGAAATGTCAGGAAAATGTTGTCGGTAAACTTGTAAACAATTTTTCACATTGGCTTTTGAATATATTGAAAATGAGGCTAAAGCATTATCAAATATTTTTCCTCGCCCTTTTTTTAATTCGTCCAATAAGGTTTTGTAAAATAATTCCTGATTTATACCAAATTTATTACTTATAAAAAAACTAACTTGTTTAAACCCACTTTTAACATAAGTTAATTCTTCATACAAAGTATCATCAAGGTCAAAAACAATTACCATTATATTATTATATCTTCTGGAAATCTGATTTGTTTAATACTTTTTGAATTTTTAATAAATGGATAGTGTTTAATCTCATTTTCCATTGATTCTAAAATAAACCAATAAAATGAATCTAATCCACATGCAATACTTAATGTTGACGCTCCACCAAACCGACTGTTTATTTCAATAATATTAAACCTCCCTAATTTATCAATAATAACTTGCATTACTACATGACCATAAAAGCCTTTAATTTCTAAAATATTTTTGCAAAGCTTTTCTAATTCAGCGTTTTCTATAGTTGTTGTAATTTGGGATTCGCCATTTATAATTAAATCTCGTTTTCTAATAATAATTCCTTTTACCGCTCCTATTTTATCTATATAGGCATCTATACTAAGTTCTTCGCCATCAATAAATGGCTGAAAAATAGGATTTAACAATGATTTTGCTTGTTTTTCAGCTTCTTGCTTTGAGATATTAATGCCAATTTTAATGCTTCCAGCACCATAACGCTCTTTTAAAACAAAACTTTCAATATTCAGATTTGAATTTTCTGATGTTTGAATTGCTGGAAATCTTAATGAATCCAGTTTTTTGTAAAATTCCAATTTATCTATACAATAATTTACTGTTTCAAGATTACTTACCATAACATTTATTCCAACTGAACTAAATCTGCTTTTTTCTTTAGCCCAAAACTGTAATTCCCCATCACGAGTAGGAATAATTGCTTTTATTTTGTTTTTCAAACAATAATCTGCAACTATTTCAAAACTAATAATTGAAGAATTTGGCATTTCCCAAAACTCATCTACGAAATACCGACCAATACATTCGGGATTTACATCAGCACCGTATAGTTTTACAGAAGTTCCTGTTTTTTTACAAGCATTTCTAACAGCTTTTAATAATGGAATTTTTTTAGAAATGCTTGTTACTAATACATTAAAATCGTTTTCTTTTTCAAAATCTTTCAGATGAAGTTTTTCGTATTCAATAATTTCAGGGATTGTATCTTCTAATTGCTTTTTAGGAGTCCAGCCTGTAAGACTTTTTAATTTTGTAATATTTGCTTGCGAAGCCTCATAAGGTATATCAGAATCTTCTTCAAATACTTTCATAGAAGGAAAATAAATTTTTAAAATATCAATTACTTCCGATACTCTTCTCGCATTTCCAGTTCCAAGATTTATTGTGCCTGAAATATTTGGGTTCTCTATTAATTTAATAATCCCATTTGCCGTTTCTTCTGAATAAATGTAATCAAATATACCTTCTTTTCTGAAAACTTTTATAGGCTCATTATTTAGTAACATCCTAATCCAGCGGGAAATAATACATCTTGACCCTTTTCCATAGCCACGATATATTCTGGCATTAATAAAACTAATTTTATCAGATTTAAAACCTTCTAAAAATCGCAACTCAATTTCGTGAGCTAGCTTTGCCATTCCTGTAAGATTTCTTGGATATATTGGGTCTGATTCTGTTAAACTGTAAGGTTTTTCTTGTGGAGTGTTAAAACTATATAATTCAGGTTCATATATCAAATAACTTGATGCAAAAAACACTTGTTTTAACGATGGTAAGTCTTTCATAACATCCATTAAATGATGGCTTAAACGAACATTATGCCAAAAATTCTCATGCCAAAACTCATAAGTTTCTGTTGACCTTTCAAAAGTTGCAGCAAGATGAATGAAAATATCAGGTGCAAAATATTCTAATTCTTGTTTTGTAATAAAATTCAAATCGCCCTGACGGTAGTTTATTTTATTAGACCAATGTTTCGGCTTATTTTTCAAATCACCAACTAAAACTTTTGCACCCATATTGCATAGTTTTACTGACAATTCATTGCCTATAACCCCAGCACCACCACTAATAAATATTTTTTTATTTTTGAGCATGATAATATTCTTTTAAAAAGCCATGTATTAACGAATCAACAAATTTATTATTAATTTGAATATGTTCTCTCATTCGCCCTTCTAATTGAAACCCATTTTTTTCAAGTATCGAAATATGATGTGGTCTAATATCATAAGTTTCAGTAAAAATTCTGTTGAAATTCAAATCCTCAAATAAAACCTTTTTAATTAAGCGAATAAACATCGAAAATTCTTTTTCATATAGTTCATTATTTTTTGCATGAATTGAATCTAGTATGAAAGAAAGCTCTGCTCTTTTTGATTCCCAATCTATATTTGTTAATCCACCGTAACCAATGCAGTCATTTTCTTTTAAAAAACTAAACAAAATTTGACTTGGATAAAGCTGAGAAAATAATGGTTTAATTGCATTATTATAGTAATTCAATTGCCCTGAATCAGAGAGTTGTTCTTTTTGACGCAAGACATCCATTTGAGAATTTCTCCAATCTTTAATTAAATATATATCGTATTCTCTTAATGGAACTATCGCAAAATCATCTATTTGAAAGCGATTATTATTTAAAACCTTATATTCCATAAATTTGTTTACTTAGGTTGATAAAAACTTATTAGTTGTCTTCCAAGCCCTAACTCAGCAAGAGAATTATAATAATTTACAGCATTTTCTACAGATATAGAATGTATCAAATTATCGATTTTTACTCTTGCATAATGACATGATTTTCCTTTACTTTTATCGTTTATATAATTAGTATGCTCGTTTAATAAATTAAAATCAATAGGACTATCGCTCATTATAAATTTTGAAACCCAACCTGCATCATTTGCTAAATTATTTAAACCTTCTTTATTAAAATAAGATAAATGATCAGGTAAAGCAATCCAAAATTGTTTGTCAATTAGTTTATTAGAAATTAAATAATTTTGTAATACAGAAAAGTCATTTGGAACTTCAATAATTAAAATTCCGTTTTTATTTATTAGTTTTCTACATTTTTCAAGTAAATCTTTTGGATTAAAAACATGCTCAAGCACATTATCTAACCAAACTACATCATATTTTTTTGAATTAATTAATTTAGAAATATTTTCGTAAATATCGCCAATAATTAAATTTTCTAAAAGATGTGGATTATGATTTTTGCAGCCACTATCGCTAAAGTCAATTCCTGTAATATCCCATTTTTTTTCATTAAAATAATTTAAAGTCCATCCTTCGCCACAACCAATATCTAATATTGAAAATGTACTATTGGATAAGAGCTTTAGTAGTTTATTTATTACAAAATATTTCTCTTCAATTTTATTGTTAAAATATTCAATTTCTTCTTTAGTATATTGTTTTTCGTAACTACCTGCATTATTCTGATAATATTTTTTCGAGTAATACTCATTTAGTTCTTTTTCAGAAGGTTTATTAATTACTTCGTAGAAACCATATTTGTTTTTTTCAACTAAACTATTCATTTTTCAAACTTTTTTATATCGTTCAAAGTTACTATTTTTGGAAATAATAAAAAAAATCATTTAATTTAAAACTTCGTTAAAAAACTAAAACGTATCGTTAAATAATTATATTCTGTCGTTAAATAAAATTTGTAAAGAAAACAATCGGTTATTTTTACTGTCAGAATGTTACAATTTTTAATTCTCCAACACTGAGTATTAGCGGGCTAAATCCAAGTTTTAACTTAAACGACTCACCAGTTACATTATATGGAAGTCCTTCGGGAGGAACATTTGTTGGAAATGGAGTATCGGGAAATACATTTACTCCTTCGGTTGCCGGAGTTGGAAGCCATACTATTGTTTATATTTATTCTGATGGAAATGGCTGTTCAAACGCATATTGCGAAACAACAGATATTTCAACTTCAAAATCAGAAATTCTAATAAATGAATCTGCAATAAATGTTTATCCAAATCCAAATTCTGGTACTTTTAATGTTTCATTTTCGCTTAATAAATCAGAAAAAGTAAATATAAAAGTTGTGAATAATCTTGGCGAAATAATTTATACCCAATCGAACCGTAAAGCTAAAGGGAGTTATAATAATACAATCAATTTAAACTCACAGCCAGATGGTATTTAATATATTGATGTTGAGGTTGGTGAGAGATATTCTTCAGAAATTATTTCTTTAATGAAATAGACAAAAAGATTTTCATAATTATTGTTTTTCTTTAGCAGTAATTGTTTTATTATCTTAATTTGATTGTAATTTCTAGTAAAAAACTACATTTTATACGAATAAGCATTAAAAAGAATGTTTAACTTTACAAAACTATAAGCTATAATTGGCTTATAGAAAGTTAATAATATTCTCAAAATTGTGCATATAAAACAAGGTAATATCACAGCAGTAATTTTAGCCGGTGGCAATAATTCTCGTTATAATGGAACGCCAAAAGCAATGCTCGAAATTGCCGGAAAAACTCTTTATCAAAGCACGAAAGAAAAGCTTGAAAAAATATTTTGCGAAGTTGTTTTAATAACCAATAGCCCCGAAATATTTCCAGATGATGATTGTAAAAAATATGCAGATATTTATAAAAATATTGGTCCACTTGGAGGTATTCATTCGGCTTTGAAAAACTGTAAAAGTCAAGAAGCAATATTTGTTACAGCAGTTGATATGCCTTTTTTGAATGTAAGAATTATAAAATCAATAGTTACTCAGTATCAGGCACAAAATTCAGATATTTTAATTCCAAAAATAAATTCAGATATTGAGCCTTTAAATGCAATTTACAAAACAAGTATTTTAGATGAATTAGAGAGCTTTATAAGAAATGCCAAACGTTATGCAATTAGAGATTTTTTTGAAAAAGTAGATACAAAATATATTGATTTTGAAAATTCAGATGAGAACAGGAAAGCTTTTACAAATATTAATACACCAAATGAATACGAATTAATTATTAAAGAAGATTAACACTAAGACACAGAGTGCACAGAGAAACACTGAGTAGCAGATAATAATTGGCGACTTTGCGACTTTGCGAGAAAATATAAAAATTAAAATAATGACAAACCAATACAACAAAATATTCAATAAATTTAAAGGGAACAGCGAAGAACTAATTCCAATTTTACAAAATGTTCAGGAAGAGCTTGGATATTTATCAGAAGAATCGATGGCTTCGATTGCCAAATTTCTTCGTATTCCTAAAAGCAAGGTTTTTGGCGTTGCAACATTTTATGCACAATTTCGATTCAAGCCAAAAGGCAAAAATCATATAATGCTTTGCAGGGGAACTGCTTGCCATGTAAAAGGAGCACCACGAATTTTAGAAGAAATTGAAAATAATCTTGGAATTAAAGAAGGCGAAACATCTGCAGATTTGGAATATTCCATCGAAAGTGTTGCATGTATAGGAGCTTGTAGTTTAGCTCCTTGCATAACTGTTAACGAAAAAGTTCATGCTGACCTTACACCACAAAAAATTGAAAATTTATTTAAAAAGAAAAATTAATTCCCCAATTCCCCCTTAGAAAAGGGGGTTAGGGTGGGGTGACGTAAATCGGAGTATTTTTAAAATAATGTTCGTTCTATATTTAATAAGGTTAATAAGGTTGGTCATTAGCTGGCAAATATTTCTACTAAGGTTAAATTATTAAATATAAGGTATTTAAAAAACTTATTGATTATTTAAAACCTTAGTAGAAATATAAATTCCCTCAAAAACAAACCTTATTACCTTATTCATTAAAATAAAATAGAACGAAAGCAAAAAAAAAGTATATGTGATTTACGTCACCCCAGGGTTAGGGGGATTGAATAGTTTCTTAAATAAAAAAACTAACTAGTTTACAATAAAATGAGTTTAATACAATTAGATAAAATCGCCAAAAAAGAATGGAACGACCTAACGAAAGGCTCAACTCCAACAGTTTTTGTTGGAAACGCAACATGCGGTCGTTCTGCTGGTTCGGTGGAAGTTATAGATGCTTTTAAAGCAGAAATTGAAAAACAAAAAATAACATGCAATGTTGTTGAAGTAGGCTGTATTGGCATGTGTTATCTCGAACCGCTGGTAATGGTTTATAAACCAGATTCTCCACTTGTTTGTTATTCAAATATAAACGTAAAAGATGCAATAGAATTAGTCGATTCGCATATCGTCAAAAACAATATCAACAAAGAAAAACTTATTGGAGTTCTTGGCGATGACAAGCAAAACAAGCTGCCAAAGCTGAATTCAACTCCTGTAATGAAGCCGCAAGTTCGACTAGCTCTTCAAAATTGTGGAATTATCGACCCGAATAATCTGAATCATTATATTGCTAATAAAGGATATTTTGGTTTACAAAGAGCTTTAAAATCAAAACCTGAAAATGTTATTGAAGAAATTAAAAAATCAGGATTAAGAGGTCGTGGTGGAGCAGGTTTTCCAACTTGGCGAAAATGGCAATTTTGCCGTGAAGCAGTTGGCGAACAAAAATATTTGATTTGCAATGCTGACGAAGGCGATCCGGGAGCTTTTATGAATCGCTCATTGCTCGAGGGCGACCCACACTCACTTATCGAAGGGATGATAATTGCTGGATACGCAATAGGTGCTTCAATAGGTTATATTTATTGCAGAGCCGAATATCCATTAGCTTTGGTGCGATTAAATGTCGCAATTGAACAGGCAGAAAAGAAAAATTTATTAGGCAAAAATATTCTTGGTTCAGGTTTCGATTTTCATATCAAAATAAAAGAAGGAGCAGGTGCTTTTGTTTGTGGCGAAGAAACCGCTTTAATTGCCTCAATAGAAGGAAGTCGTGGAATGCCACGACCACGACCGCCATTTCCGGCAATTGCAGGTTTGTGGCAAAAACCAACAATAATAAATAATGTAGAAACTTTTGCTTCTGTTGCCCGAATAATGCAAAATAATGCCGAATGGTTTTCGAAATACGGAACAGAAAATAGCAAAGGAACAAAAACATTTGCATTGGTTGGCAAAGTGAAAAATACTGGTTTAATTGAAGTTCCGCTTGGTATTTCGCTTCGAGAAATTATTTTCGATATTGGTGGCGGAGTTCCAAATGGAAAAATTTTTAAAGCAGTTCAAACAGGAGGTCCATCAGGGGGCTGTATTCCTGCTAATTTACTCGACATTAAAGTCGACTACGATTCATTAGCTCAGGCTGGTACAATAATGGGTTCGGGTGGTTTAGTTGTAATGGACGAGGATACATGTATGGTTGATGTTGCCCGTTATTTTCTTGATTTTGCCCAAAAAGAATCATGCGGCGAGTGTGCACCATGCCGACTTGGAACTAAGCAAATGCTTGACATTTTGAATGATATAACTTCTGGAAAAGCAACAATAGAAGATATTGAATTGCTTGAAAGTTTAGGCGAAGGAATCAAAAAAGGTTCGCTTTGTGGGCTTGGACAAACAGCACCAAATCCAGTGTTAACAACACTAAGGTATTTCCGAAACGAATACGAAGACCATATTCTGCATAAAAAGTGCAATGCTAAAGTTTGCAGAGAATTAAAGTTTTACGATATTTTAGCTGATAAATGTACAGGTTGTCATATTTGCTTCAAAGCTTGTCCAGTTAAAGCAATAAGTGGAAATCCTAAAGAAATTCATATAATCGACCAACGTTCATGTATAAAATGCGGAATGTGCCTTGAGAAATGCCCTGTTAAATTTAGTGCAATTGAATGTAATGCTGGGAGTAAAAATTAATGAAGAAAAACGCGGAGTTGACCTTGCGTTTTAGCAACTTTGCGAGTGCCCACCTTTTGAATAAAAGGAAAAAATATGAATGACGGTGTAAATTTGTATCGAAAAAATGATGAAATAAACATGATTAATAATCAACACATAGAAAATAGGACTTGCCACAGATTGCACGACTTGTCCCGAATTTACTTCGGGAAATTAGCACCGATTAGAAACAACCAAAGGTTGTTTCATCTGTGTTAATTCTAAGAAACAAATCTGTGAAAATTAGTGTAATCTGTGGCAAAAAAATCATAAACAATCAAAAAATATCGGTGTAATAGACTAATAATTAGACAATAAGAGTGTTTGTTAGTGTAAGAAAAAAATAAAAAGAATGGCAAAAGTAAATATAACAATAGACGGAATTAAGTTACAAGCAAATCCAAACAAAACTATCCTTGAAGTAGCTTTAGAAAACAATATTTATATTCCGAATCTTTGTCATCACGAAGATTTAGTCCCAGCTGGAGTTTGTCGTATGTGCATGGTTGAGGTCGAAGGTCAGCGAGGGCAGGTTGTTGCTTGTAAAACTTTAATTTCGGAAGGGATGAAAGTAAAGGTTGATAGTCCTGAAATTTCAGTAATTCGCCAAACCACGCTTGAATTAGTACAGGCAAATCATCCACAGGATTGTAATAACTGCAAACAAAACAACAATTGTCAGCTTCAGCAAGTTACAGCTTTTGTTGGAATGAATCAAAAGCGTTTTGAAAGAATGCGAAAAACAAAGCCATTTATTGAAATTGACAACTCAAATCCATTTTTCAACCTCGACCACAACAAATGTATAATGTGCGGAATCTGCGTCAGAACCTGCGACGAAGTTCAGGGAGTTAATGCATTGAACTACGGACAAAGAGGTTTTAATACAATCATCAGCACTTTTGGAAATAGACCGATAAAAGATTCTGTTTGCGAATCGTGTGGCGAATGTGTTGTGCGTTGTCCGGTTGGTGCTTTGTATCCAAAAAACACTCAAATTCCTGCTCGTGAAGCTAAAACTGTTTGTACTTACTGTGGAGTTGGTTGCAATATTTTTCTTGGAGTCAGAGGCGATAAAGTTGTCAGTTCAAGAGGCGACAGAACGAGCATTGTTAACAAAGGCAGATTGTGTGTTAAAGGGCGTTTTGGCTACGAATTTATCAATCATCCCGACAGATTAAAAACTCCATTAATCAAGAAGAATGGAAAATTTGAAGAAGCAAGTTGGGACGAAGCTTTAGATTTAATTGCTAAGAAATTTTCGACAAGAAAAAAAGAAAAATTCGCAGCATTTTCATCAGCAAGAGTTACAAACGAGGAAAATTATGTAATCCAAAAATTTACTCGTGCAGTGATGGAAACCAACAATATTGACCATTGTGCCCGATTGTGCCACGCACCAACCGTTTCGGGCTTAGTGCAAACTTTCGGAAGCGGAGCAATGACAAATTCGATAGACGAATTTTACAACACAAAAACCGTTTTCTCAATTGGCTCAAACACAACGGCAGCACATCCGATTATCGCTTTGCATATTAAAACAGCAAAAAGAAACGGAGCAAAAATAATTGTTGCAAACCCCAAAGAAATTGACCTTTGCCGACATGCCGATTTGTTTTTACAACAATATCCCGGCACCGATGTAGCTTTGCTTTTAGGAATGATTCGTGTTATAGTTGACGAAAATCTTACAGATAAGAAATTCATTAAAGAGCGATGCGAAAACTATGAAGAATTCATTAATTCATTAGAGAATTTTTCGTTAGAAAATGTTGAAATAATTACAGGTGTTCCAAAAGAAAAAATTGCAGAAGCAGCCAGAATTTATGCCACAAACTCTCCATCGTCAATAGTTTATGCAATGGGAATTACTCAGCACACGCACGGAACAGATAATGTTCTAGCAATAAGTAATCTTGCACTGTTAACCGGAAATGTCGGAAAAGAATCTTCTGGCGTGAATCCTTTACGAGGACAAAATAATGTTCAGGGAGCTTGCGATTACGGAGCATTGCCCGATGTTTACCCAGGTTATCAAAAAGTAAATAATAAGGCCGCTAAGGAAAAATTTGAAAAAGCATGGGGAGTAAAACTCGACAATAAAATTGGAATTACTCACACCGAAATTATTAATGCAATTGAGCATGGAAGCATTAAAGCGTTGTATCAGGTTGGCGAAAATCCAGTAATTAGCGAAGCCGATGCAAATCATGTGAAAAAAGCCCTTGAAAAACTCGATTTTTTTGTAGTTCAGGATATTTTTATGACAGAAACGGCTCAATATGCCGATGTTATTTTGCCTGCCTCATCATTTGCTGAAAAAGATGGAACTTTTACAAATACCGAGCGCAGAGTTCAAAGAGTTAGAAAAGCAATTGAACCAATTGGCGACTCAAAACCCGACTGGTGGATAACTTCCGAAATTGCAAAACGAATGGGAGCTAAAGGATTTGATTTTACTGATGTTGAGGAAGTTTTTAATGAATCAAATTCACTCGTTCCAAATTTTGCAGGAATAAATTACGAAAGAATCGAAAAAGTAGGATTGCAGTGGCCATGTCCAACAATTGACCATCCCGGAACTAAATTTTTACATCGTGAAAAATTTGCAACACCTTCTGGAAAAGCTAAATTTATGCCTCTTACTTACAAGGTTTCAAAAGAATTACCAGACACGGAATATCCATTACTTTTAACAACCGACCGAAGTTTGTATCATTATCACACAAGCACAATGACTCGTAAAGTCAAAGGCTTACGCATACTCGACGAGGAAGAGTTATTCAAAATTAATCCCGAAGATGCCAAATTATTTGGAATTGAAGATGGCGAAATGGTTAGTGTAAAATCTCGTCGAGGCGAAGTAAAGGTCAAAGCAAGAGTTACAGATATTTGCCAAAAAGGAGTAGTTTCAATGACATTTCACTTTTTTGAATCACCAACCAACGAACTCACAATTTGCGAAGTTGACCCTGTGGCTAAAATTCCTGAGACTAAGGTTTGTGCTGTGAAGGTGGAAAAGTTTTAACATAGATTTTCATATTGTGGAATTATAATGGTTTTTATAAATTTATTATAAGCACATTTTATCCGACCTTTTTTTACATGCACTTTTTTCTATATTATTTATCTTATTTATACGTGTTTGACCTCTTTTGCGAATAGTGATAAACTTAATATTCATTCATCACCACATTTCATAATTTAATCAAATAAATTCGCAATTAGTAAATCATAAGGAAGATATATAATTAATATTATTATTTTTGATAATCGAGTAAAAATTAACCATCCTATTTCAGCAATAAAATTAAATCTTAAAATATTATGAAAAAAATTACTACTCTCTTAATTATTTTAGTTTTGATAATTACCAAAACTAATGCTCAGAACAATATTGATATTGTTAGTGGTCAAACTTTGTCGAATAGTTATGGTACCCTTTACGACTCGGGAGGTCCAGTAGGTAATTATTCAACTAATGAAGATGATAGTGTTACAATTTCTGTATCACCACTTGATGTCATCACCTTAACATTTAATCAATTCAATGTTGAAAACGACCCATCATGCGGATTTGACTATTTAAGGGTATTTGATGGTGCTGATAGTAATGCACCATTAATTGGGCAATATTGTGATTTTAACCCACCTACAGGAATTATTTCAACAGGTAATTCTGTTTTTATTGTATGGCACTCTGATGGAAGCACAGTTAATGCGGGTTTTGAAATGGATTGGGAAACAAATATGTCAACTCCTGGAATAGTAAATCTTCCTTTATGTAATGGAGGAAGTGATGGTTCTATTGACCTTACAGTTATTGGTGGTTTTCCTCCTTATACTTATAATTGGGCTTTTGGACCAACTACGGAAGATGTGTTTGGTATATCAGCAGGTTCTTATTCTGTTACTATAACTGATTTTCATGGTCATCAGAAAGATACTATGTTTGATGTTGCTGATCCACTATTATTAACTGCTTCAATTTTCAGTTCTACCAATGTTAGTTGTAATGGAGGAAATGATGGTAATGCAAATGTTAGCGTTGGCAATGGTACTCCCTCTTATACCTATTTATGGACAGGAGGTTCAACAACGCAGACCGCTATAAACCTTGTTGCTGGAAGCTACACTGTTACTGTTACAGATGCTAATGGTTGTATTGCTACAGCTAATGCAACAATTAATCAACCATCAATGTTAAATGCCTCAATTTTATCCCAAACTGATGTAAGTTGTTTTGGTGGTACAAATGGTACAGCAACTGCCAATTCTAGTGGAGGTACGCCAGGATATACATATTTGTGGACAGGTGGAATAACATCTGCAACTATTACAGGAAGACCCATTGGAACTTATACTGTAACAGTAACTGATGCAAATGGTTGTATTGCTACAACAAATGCAACAATTAATCAACCATCAATGTTAAATGCCTCTATTTTATCACAAACTGATGTAAGTTGTTTTGGTAGCACAAATGGTTCAGCAACAGTAACACCAAGTGGAGGAACTCCTGGTTATACATATAATTGGCAAGGAGGAGGAACTGCATCAACAAAATCAGCAATGCCTGCAGGTACATATCAAGTAACAGTAACTGATGCAAATGCGTGTTTTGTAACTACGAGTGCTACTATTACCCAACCTGCATCTGTATTAACAGCCAACATTACAGCACAAACAAATACATTATGTTTTGGTCAAGCAACTGGTTCTGCAACAGTAACACCAAGTGGAGGAACTCCTAGTTATACATATAATTGGCAAGGAGGAGGTTCTACTTCTACAAATATTAATCTATCAGCTGGAATATATCAAGTAACAGTAACTGATGCAAATGGTTGTATTGCTACAACAAATGCAACAATTAATCAACCATCAATGTTAAATGCCTCTATTTTATCCCAAACTGATGTAAGTTGTTTTGGTGGTACAAATGGTTCAGCAACTGCCAATTCTAGTGGAGGCACTCCAGGTTATACATATTTGTGGACAGGCGGAATAACATCTGCAACAATTACCGGAAGACCAATTGGAACATATACTGTAACAGTAACTGATGCCAATGGATGTCAGGCGAATACAAATGTAATTATAACAGAACCATCAGTTGTAACATTAGCCCCATCAAGTACCAATGTATTATGTCCTGGATCCTGTGATGGAACAGCAACAGTAACACCATCAGGAGGAGTTCCAAGTTATGTTTATCAGTGGGATGGTGCAACAGGAAACCAGACAACACAGACGGCTACATCGCTTTGCCAAGGAACCTATAGTGTTTCTGTAATAGATGCTAATGGATGTATTAATAGTACTATCATCAATGTTAATTCTGATCCAGCTGTGGTTGCTACAATTACAGCTTCAACAAATATTTCATGTAATGGAAACTGTAATGGTGATGCAACAGTAAGTGCATCAGGTGGAGTAGGAGGATATACTTATCTGTGGGATAATGCACAGACTTCTTCATTAGCTACAACATTATGTGCTGGATCTTATAATGTAACAGTAACTGATGCCAATGGATGTCAGGCGAATACAAGTGTAATTATAACAGAACCATCTGCGATTATTTTAACACCTTCTTTTACTGATGCAACTTGCGGTTTTTCTAATGGAACTGCATCTGTTAATGCATCGGGAGGAACAGCTCCTTACACTTATTTATGGACAGGTGGTATGACTACTAGCACTATTACTGGTCTAGTCGCTGGCACTTATACCGTTACAGTAACTGATGCTAATGCTTGTAATAATATTTCGAATGTTAATGTCAATAATACTAGTGCTCCTTCTGCTTCTATTTCTTCTCAAACAAATGTTTCGTGTTATGGTATGAATAATGGTTCTGCTACAGTTAATGCTACAGGCGGAACAGCTCCTTATGCTTATACCTGGTCTGATGCTCAAACAACAGCTACTGCTAACAACTTAATAGCAGGAATTTACACAGTAACCGTAGTTGATTTTAATGGATGTATGTCCACAGCCAATGGCACAATCACAGAGCCATCAATGCTATCAGCAAGTACAACTAAAACAGATGCGACCTGTGGAATGAGTAATGGTTCAGCATCAGTAACAGTAGGTGGCGGATTTTCACCATATACATATATTTGGAGTAATGCATCATCATTACAAAATATAACAGGCATTACAGCAGGAAGTTATGATGTAACAGTAACCGATGCAAACGGATGTACAGCAATGACATCAGCAATGGTTAATGACTTAGGCGGACTAGTAGTAAACATCATGTCACAAACTAATGTAAGTTGTTTTGGTTCAGCAGATGGTTCATTAAATACAAATGTAACAGGTGGAACATCTCCCTACAATTATAATTGGACAGGTGGACAAACAACAGTTAATGCTTTTGGTTTAATGGCAGGAATTTACACAGTAACAGTAGTTGACAATAATGGATGTATGTCAACAGCAAATGCTACAATTACAGAACCATCAATGCTATCAGCAAGTACAACTAAAACAGATGCAACCTGTGGAATGAGTAACGGTTCAGCATCAGTAACAGTAGGTGGCGGCTTTGCGCCATATACATATAACTGGAGTAATGCATCAACCCTACAAAATATAACAGGACTTACAGCAGGAAGTTATGATATTACAATAACAGATAGTAATTTATGTACTGTAACAGCAAACGTAATAATTACAGAACCTTCGGCGATTATAACTTCAATAACTTCAACAAATGCAAGTTGTAACGGAATTGCTGATGGATTAGTAAATCTAACAGTATCTGGTGGAAATTTGCCTTATACTTATAACTGGTCAAACTTTGCAACAACCGAAGACTTAAACGGACTTTCGACTGGAAGTTATGATGTAACCGTTACAGATAGTAATTTATGTACTGCAACATCAAACATAATAATTACAGAACCTTCGGCGATTATAACTTCTATAACTTCAACAAATGCAAGTTGTAATGGAATGGCTGATGGATTAGCAAATTTAACAGTATCTGGTGGAAATTTGCCTTATACTTTCCTTTGGTCAAATACAGCAACAACAGAAGATTTAAACGGACTTTCGGCAGGAAGTTATGATGTTACAATAACAGATAGTAATTTGTGTAATGCAACATCAAACATAATAATTACAGAACCTTCGGCAATAACATCTATAGATGTTCAAACTGCTTGTGATTCTTATTTATGGATTGATGGAAACAATTACACATCAAGCAACAACACAGCAACATGGATAATGACAAATGCAGCAGGTTGCGATTCAGTTGTAACATTGGATTTGACTATTAACAATGCAGATGCAACAACAGATGTTCAAACAGCTTGTGATTCTTATTTATGGATTGATGGAAATACTTATACATCAAGCAACAACACTGCAAC
>MEND01000173.1:47055-47869 GCA_001768975.1 Bacteroidetes bacterium GWA2_31_9
ACGCAACAGCAGATGTTCAAACAGCTTGTGATTCATATTTATGGATTGATGGAAACACATACACATCAAGCAACAACACAGCAACATGGATAATGACAAATGCAGCAGGTTGCGATTCAGTTGTAACATTGGATTTGACTATTAACAACACAGATGCAACAACAGATGTTCAAACAGCATGTGATTCTTACGTTTGGATTGATGGAAACACCTACACATCAAGCAACAACACCGCAACATTTACATTGACAAATGCTGCAGGTTGTGATTCAGTAGTAACATTGAATTTAACTATCAACAATTCAGATGCAACAACAGATGTTCAAACAGCATGTGATTCTTACGTTTGGATTGATGGAAATACTTACACATCAAGCAACAACACTGCAACATTTACATTGACAAATGCTGCAGGTTGTGATTCAGTAGTAACTTTGAATCTTACAATAAACAATTCAGATGCAACAACAGATGTTCAAACAGCATGTGATTCTTACGTTTGGATTGATGGAAACACCTACACATCAAGTAACAACACAGCAACATTCACATTAACAAATGCAGCAGGTTGCGATTCGGTTATAACATTGAATTTAACAATCAACAATGCAGATGCAACAACAGATGTTCAAACTGCTTGTGATTCTTATTTGTGGATTGATGGAAACACTTATACATCAAGCAACAACACTGCAACATTTACATTGACTAATGTAGCAGGTTGCGATTCAGTTGTTACTTTAACATTGACAGTAAATCCAACTTATAACATTTCTGAAACAGCTTCAATTTGCAATGGTACAGTATATAACTG
>MEND01000173.1:47898-56773 GCA_001768975.1 Bacteroidetes bacterium GWA2_31_9
GATGCTGTAGTTTTATTAGTTGGAAGTCATTCAATTGATGGAGCATTTAGCGGAAATGGAATATCAGGAAATAATATTTTCAATCCAATAAATGCAAACATTGGTGTTAATACTATTTCTTATTCATATACCGATATAAATGGTTGTTCGTCAACATATACACAAGATGTAACCGTTAATGAAATGCCATATTTAACAGTTTCGGCAACCAACTCAGATTGCGGACAACCAACTGGAACTGCACAGATAAATGTTACAGGCGGTGTTGCTCCTTATAGCTACTCATCGGGTTCAGATGTTGTTACAGGATTATTAGCAGGTAATTACTCAGTAACAGTAACCGATAGTAAAGGTTGTACAAAATCTAAAAATTACAGTATTGTTGACAATGCAGCACCAAGCGTTATAATTTCATCTTATACACCAAGTACTTGCAGTATTTCCTGCGATGGAAGTGCATCAATAGCAATTACAGGTGGTGTTACACCATACTCAATATTATGGTCAAGTGGTGAAACAATGTCAACAGCAGTTTCATTATGCGTTGGAGAGCAAACAGTTCAGGTAGTTGATGCAGCAGGTTGTGTCGCAGGTGATGTTATTGATATAAATTACAGTTCGCCAAATCCAACAATTTATGGAAGAATTACATATAATGGCGGTGGTATCGATGGACAATATGCACAATTAAATGTTTACTCAAGTACACAGCATAATTATGGTGGATTTGATTTATTACCAAGTAATTTCCAAATAGCATCAGATGGAACATATTTCTTATATAATTTCCAACCCGACCAATATGTTTTAAGAGTAGAGTTATTGGCAGGAAATCCATATACAGGAATGATGAACTCATATTATAATTCTGATACTGCAACAACAACTTGGGAGAAAGCAGATACAATTAACCTAAATTGTGGACAAGATTTCGAAGCAAATATCACTATGTTTGAACTTCCTACCTACAATCAAGGAGCAGGAGATATTTCAGGAGCAATGTACTATCCACCAGCAGGAAGCAAAGCAAGCCAAGCTAAAGGTATTTATTTATCAGCCGGAAAAGCCGCTGGTGAGCCAATTCCAGGTGCTGAAATAACTCTTGAACAAGAACCAGACGATGCACCAATTGCAAATACAAATTCAGACATGAATGGAGAATATTCTTTTTCTGATATGCCTGAAGGTGATTATTCGTTAAGAGTTGAAATTCCGGGCTTCCCAATGTTTGGAACTTACAATATTAATATTAATGCTATTGATACTGTTTTTGCAGGCTTAGATTTTTATGTTGATACAACTGCTGACAATGGAAATGTTGATACAGTTCTCGTTTACATTCCAAATACAAATGTTGCAATGATGTCAGTTTCTGTTTATCCTAATCCATCAAAAGAGCAGTTTAATATTAGCTATTATTTAAATATTAATAGTAAAGTTAAACTTGAAGTATTTGATATAGTTGGTAAAAGTATTGAAACATTAGTTGATAATAATCAATTAGTTGGTGAATATAATTATACTATTAGTACTCATAGTTCAGGCTTATTGCCAGGAACTTACTTTGTAAGATTAATGGCAGATAATAGTGTATATTTGAAAAAGATTGTTGTTGTTGAATAACTATTAAAAAAGCAAAAATCCATTAATTCATGAATCTTGAATTAATGGATTTTTTGTTTATAAACATTTCCAGCTCAATCAGGTATAATACCGACAATAATTCACGTCAATCTTTCTTAATGAATTGCTACAATTCAGAACAAATCGCTTAAAAATCAAAAGCAATTTGCAAAGAATCAGCATCTGGGCTGGATTTTGACTTTCTAGATTTTGTTTTTGTAGGTTTAATTTCAGGAGTTTTTTCCTCTTCGGTTTGTAGATTCAATTCAATCACTTTTGATTCTTCCTTATCAGTAATTTCAACTATATCAGGCGTTTGCTCTTCTGAATCTTCGGTTTCAATTTCTTCCTCGACAATATCTAAAATTTCTTCTTCTTCAGTTTCAATTTCATCAACTATTTCCAATATTTCATCGTTAGAATCATCGGTGTTTTCTGAATAATCAAGTTCTTTATTTTCAGTATCAAAAATAACATCCGATTCGTCATTGTTTAAATCAGAAATAGTAGGTGTAGAATGTGGATTAAGTGTTTCATCTGGTTCATCGGTTTCGAGAGGATCAAGCCAAATAATTTTTTTAACTTCAAATGTGCTAATTCGTTTTCCACGAGCTTTAATTCCTTTAACAGCAATAAACTCATTCGCATCAAATACTTCAGGTGGACGACCTGCATTTTTTCCACCATATTCTACTTCAAATTGTGGATGTCGGTCTTCTGAAATTGATACAAAATGCGATTCGGGATGCTCTCCAATTAGCAATTGCTCTTTTTCGGTAAATTCGAGCTGGAATCGTTTTAGATAGTAGAATTTTTGCTCTCCATCGAAGTGAACTAAACTGAAAACTTTAACTGAATTATATTTTTCAATAATTACAATATCTTCTTCGAAATGGTTTGATAAATCGTAAGAACAAAGTCTGTATGTTCCTGATTTTGTAATAACTGCAATTTTGTCGTCGCCAAGGAATTCTCCTAAATATTTACCTCGTTCGTCGGAATTAATTCTTAAAACGGTATCGTCGAACCAAATGTGAATTCCACCAAGTGTTGAAACGCCTTGCTCCTTTAGCGAAATTTTATGTACGTCGTTTTTGCTTAAAATATTTCCGATTGAGCTTCGTCCTTTGATTGCAACTTCTGTAAAATCGGTTTCAAATACAAGCTTGCGTAATTTTGGTTTTGGTTTCAAAAATACTTTAACAATTTCGGCTTCACCATTCGGATTTGAGCTGAAATACAAAATTTTTGAACCTTCTGTTCCTTTTGTAACATCGTATTCTTTATCGCGTGTAACTCCTTTAACAGGAAAGCGTTTAATCATTATGCTTCCATTTTTGCCATCACGATAAATTACATTATAAATTGTACGGTCGTCGTTTTTGTTAAATACCTCGATATGAATAATATCTTTGCCAGCGAAGTTTTTATCGGCGACTTTTGTAATCATATATTTTCCATCTCTACGAAAAACAATAATGTCGTCAATATCAGAGCATTCACAAATAAATTCATCTTTACGCAATGATGTTCCAAAAAATCCTTCTTTGCGGTTTACATAAAGCTTTTCGTTTGCAATTACTACTTTAGCGGCTTCAATTGTGTCGAAACTTCGAAGTTCGGTTTTTCGCTCACAATTTGCACCGTATTTTTTCTTAATTTGCTTGAAATAATTTACTGTATAATCAACAATATAAACCAAATGGTTGTTTACTTCGTCGATTTCAATTTCGATATTTTTAATATGTTCTTCTGACTTAAATGCATCGAATCGTGAAATTCTCTTGATTTTAATTTCCGTAAGTCTTGTAATGTCATCACGTGTAACTTCACGTCTTAAAAGATGCTTAAATGGGTCGAGTCCTTTGTCAATTGTTTCGATTATTGATTCCCATGTTTCGCATTTTTCTATTTTAATATAGATTCTATTTTCGATAAATATTTTTTCGAGCAAAGAATAGTGCCAATCTTCGTTTAATTCGCTAATTCTTATTTCTAGCTCTCTTTTTAGAATTCCTAGTGTGCGTTGTGCCGATAATTTTAAGATTTCGGTAACTCCCAAAAACTTAGGTTTGTCGTGTTCAATTACACATGAATTTGGCGATATAGAAACTTCGCAATCGGTAAATGCATAAAGTGCATCAATTGTAATGTCAGGTGATGTTCCGGGAGCAAGATGAATAACAATTTCAACGTTTTCGGCTGTGTTATCATCAACTTTTTTGATTTTTATTTTGCCTTTATCGTTTGCTTTCAGAATTGATTCAATAATTCCGCCTGTTGTTTTCCCAAATGGAATATCAGTAATTACGAGAGTTTTTTTATCAAATTTGTTGATTTTAGCTCTGACTTTAATATTTCCACCACGCAATCCATCGCTGTAACGTGCACAATCGGCAAATCCGCCTGTTGGAAAATCGGGAAATAGCTCAAAACTTTCGCCTCTGAGAAAAGCTATTGAAGCATCAATTAGTTCGTTAAAGTTATGGGGTAATATTTTTGATGCCAAACCTACTGCAATTCCCTCAACTCCAATATAAAGCAACATAGGAAATTTAACAGGAAGTGTAACTGGTTCACGGTTTCTGCCATCGTAAGATAATTTCCATTCGGTTGTTTTTGGATTGAAAATTACTTCGAGCGAAAATTTTGAAAGTCGTGATTCGATGTATCGAGGTGCAGCTGCACTGTCGCCAGTTAATATATTTCCCCAGTTTCCTTGTGTGTCAACAATATGCTCACGTTGACCAATTTGAACCAAAGCATCATTTATAGAAGCATCGCCATGTGGATGATATTGCATTGTGTGTCCGATGATATTGGCAACTTTATTAAAGCGACCATCATCGAGTTGTTTCATTGCATGAAGAATACGACGCTGAACGGGTTTAAATCCGTCGTCGATGTGAGGAACGGCTCTTTCGAGAATAACATAAGAAGCATAATCCAAAAACCAATTCTGAAACATTCCAGAAAGGTGTTTGACGTTTTGCATAACAGAAAGAGGCTGACTTAATTGCTCAGCATCTTCGTGAATTTCTTCGCCGTTGTTGCTTAATTCGTTTTCTTCTATGTTATCTAAATTCTCGTCCATATAATCTTAATCTGTTTTCAGATTAGTGAATATCTAAAAATAACTTCTATAAATAATTTGAAATTAAAAACAAATTATTTTTAGTTCTTCGACTCCTTTGGAGTCGTATGTTTATAGAAATCAACAATCTATAAACGTATGACCCCATTTGGGGTCAAACAAACGAAACAAGTAAATTGTGGATTTTATTTTAACAGTTTTACTTAGATATTTGTTCCCATTTGTTTTTAGCATCAGATAAACTTATAAATTCTGCATTTTCAGCATCATTAATCCACTTTTTAAACTCGCTTATACTTAAAGAATCTCCCGATAATGAATAATTATCAATTTTTGGTTTCTTAATTATTCGTATAAGTTTATTAAGTTCAAGGTTTTGCATCAATCTAAGTGCGTTTTCATTCATTACCTCAACAGTAAGAGTTTTCATAAAAAGTAATTTAATTGATACAAATATACATTATTCGATTTCTTCTTTAACAACATCTTCTTCTATTTTCAGATTTTCGATAATAAAATCCTGACGTATAGGCGTGTTTTTACCCATATAAAACTCCAGCAATTCGGGTACAATATCTTCCTTTTTCATTATTACAGGGTCGAGGCGCATATCTTTACCTATGAAATGCTTAAATTCTGAAGGAGAAATCTCACCAAGTCCTTTAAATCGAGTTATTTCAGGATTTGTCCCTAGTTTTCGTATTGCATCTCGTCGTTCTTCGTCGCTGTAGCAATAAATTGTTTCTTTTTTGTTTCTAACTCTGAATAAGGGAGTTTGAAGTATATATAAATGTCTGTTTTTTATTACATCGGGAAAAAATTGCAAGAAAAATGTAATCAGCAATAAACGTATGTGCATTCCGTCAACATCGGCATCGGTTGCTACAACTACATTGTTATATCGAAGATATTCTATTCCTTCTTCAATATTTAATGCCGATTGCAATAGATTAAATTCTTCGTTTTCGTAAACTATTTTCTTTGATAATCCATAGGAATTCAGAGGCTTTCCTTTTAGGCTGAAAACTGCTTGTGTTGCAACATCTCGGGAGGTTGTAATAGAGCCGCTTGCCGAATCGCCTTCGGTAATGAAAATTGTTGTTTCAAGTTTTCGTTCGTCGTTTGAGCTGTAATGTATTTTACAATCTCGGAGTTTTCGGTTATGTAGATTTGCTTTTTTTGCCCTTTCACGAGCCAGTTTTTGAATTCCAGAAATTGCTTTACGTTCTTTTTCCGATTCAATTATTTTGTTTAGTAGAATAGATGCAGTTTCAGGGTTTTTGTGCAAATAATTATCGAGCGAATTTTTTACAAAATCCATTATAAAATTTCTGACCGATGGTCCTTTTGGAGTCATGTCTTTTGACCCAAGTTTGGTTTTGGTTTGCGATTCAAAAACCGGCTCTTCAACTTTAATCGAAATGACTGCTATTATTGAAGTTCGTATATCTGATGCGTCAAATTCTTTTTTATAAAATTCGCGAACGGTTTTAACAATTGCTTCTTTAAAAACAACAAGATGTGTTCCGCCTTGTGTAGTATGTTGTCCGTTTACAAACGAGTAATATTCTTCGCCATATTGAGTCCCGTGTGTTAATGCAATTTCAATGTCTTCGTCTTTAAGATGAATAATTGGATATAAGCCCGGAGAACTCATGTTTTCGTTCAATAAGTCGAATAATCCGTTTTTGGAATAAAACTTTTGTCCGTTGAAATTTATTGTAAGTCCGGCATTCAGAAAAACGTAATTTTTTAACAACGATTCAATATACTCAAACAGAAAATGATAGTGACCGAAAATTGTATCATCTGGAGTAAACTTTATTGCAACGCCATCAGATTCTTCGCTTTTTTCGACCGGATTATCGCTAACAATTTGACCTTCGGAATATTCTATTGCTTTAACCTCGCCACCACGAAACGATTTAATAATAAATGATTGAGAAAGTGCATTAACCGCTTTAATACCAACGCCATTAAGCCCTACCGATTTTTTAAAAACTTTTGAGTCGTATTTGGCTCCTGTATTCATTTTAAACGAAACATCCAGTACTTTTCCTAGTGGGATTCCACGACCATAATCGCGAATTGATACTTCTTTTTCGTTTAAATTCAGCTCAATGTTTTTACCAAAACCCATCATATACTCGTCGATAGAATTGTCAATAGCCTCTTTTATAAGCACATATATGCCATCATCGCGAGAAGAACCATCGCCAAGTTTCCCGATATACATTCCGGGGCGTTTGCGTATGTGCTCCTGCCAATCGAGCGTACGAATACTATCTTCGGTGTAGTTTTCTAACATTTTTTAGCCAAATTTCAGCAAATATAGTTAAAATGCAAGTTTCAGAATTATTTGTTTATTAACAATGCTGTTAATATTTCTGGTATTTTTGGGAATTGGTGGGGGTTTGGGTGTTTTGGATGAGAATGGTAGGTTTGTGATTATCTAGTTTTTAGTTCAGATTTATTTTTTCGTTTTTTGGCTTTGCGTGGGGCTCTATTTATTACTAATAATCTATTTGTGAAGAACCAGATTACCATGGTTAGAAAAGCTATTGCTTTTTTATCCATAGTCGCATGGCTTAGGTTTGGTTAATGACTCTGGTCAGAGTGGGGTAAGATTATCGAACAGAGTTGATATCCCTGAAAATCTATATTCCGGTTCATTTTCTCCTACTGTAAAGCAACAATATGAAAGAGGTTCCATTACTCCATTAATCGGAATCTCCACCCCATTTTTATAATAATCTGAAACTTTACGTAATTCATCCCTATCACCCCACAATATCGGTTGAAGATGGAAAGTATGGTCTGTTATCACGCCATTAGTTTTGTCAAATATTTTTTCACCAACCTTTTTAATGAGTTGTTCTTGAAAATCACTTTGACTATTTAGATTCAACCTATCTAGACGAACATTCATTATTTCAATTAAAACTTCTTTTTGGTATCTGATAGAGAACAACTTGAAATCAATTCGTTTCCCATTTTTCATTTTATGTTCTACCTCCAATAGACTGTATTCCTTTGACCAAATCATTCTATCCAGAAAGAATAATTCACCAATGAAATGAATATAATCAAGCGAAAAGTTTTTTAAAAAGTTTCTGACGGTCTTACTTACCATCATTTTTTGTTGTTTGTTTAGAGTTACATTTAACCTTTTTAAAATAACGTTGATATAAATAAAGAACTTCTCCGAACTGGAATCATTACGTAATAGGACGTTTCCAATCAAGTCATAAAAATTAACTTCAAATTTTTCCGTTGGATTTTCTTGATATTTTTTATATCTTTCCTTATGCTTTTTTAAATAGCCTTTGTTAATTGAAAACCATGAAACATTTTGATCAGCCATTAATTTAAATAAGTCAGGGACGTACTTTTTCAAATTGTCCTCAATTGATACGCTGATTTCTTCTTTTGCATTCATTGTGATTAATTTTGTTTTTTGCATTGGCTATATCCTATTTAAAGCCCAATCAAAACTACATATATATATCTAAATTGGAAGTATATGTGTAGCTTTTAGTAATGTTTAACCAATTTAGAATAAAATTGAAAAATAGCAAGTTATTATATCAATTGCGAATTGCATTTTTTATTTCGAGCAAATGGATAATCCCTTATCAATCAATGGGGCAATTGTTTTTCGAGTTCGCACCTTCATTGCTTCTTCTTTCGAAAGTCCTTGTTTTACAAGGTCATCAACCATTTTATCATCGAATAACCAGATTTCTTCCACATCCGAATAATTGTATTTCTTCTTGTAACTATCAGCAATTCCATTAAGTGAATATGTCTTCCCATTAGTCTCAAATATTACTCCTTGAACTTCTTTTGGATTGATTCCTTTCTGATAATATTGTACGCAACTTAATTTTCCGTTTTTAACAGTTAAAGGCCATTCTTCACCAAATTGGTCAGAATTTACTTCTATGGTAGTCACGATGTCTGCATTTGTTGTTTCTGAGTTGTTAGATTTAGGATTACCATTGCTACAGCTCATCATGAAGGAAATTAATGTCACTCCAATAAAAATTCTATTTTTCATATTATTTATCATTTTTAACTGTAAAAAACTTATATATCCTTAAATCCGCAGGTAAATAATTTGGTATTCTAATATTTATTTTGTCTGTCGAAAATACT
>MEND01000174.1:0-179 GCA_001768975.1 Bacteroidetes bacterium GWA2_31_9
ATTTATTACTTATGCAATTACTCGTTTGCTATTATTTGTTTTAATGTTTTTAGAACAAAAATATTCGTTTGAATTGGTATTTGTTATTTGTGGCATGTTGTATTATGTAATTGCAAATTATGCCTTTAAGCGAACTGTTGGATATTTTTTATTAAATATTAAAATTACAAATACCGAAA
>MEND01000174.1:197-6905 GCA_001768975.1 Bacteroidetes bacterium GWA2_31_9
TAGCTCTTTTAAAAAGAGAATTGTTAGGAAAATGGCTTTTCACAATTGTCTTTCCAATAGTTTTATTGCAACTGTTTTTTGGCAAATATTGGATTAATTCGTTATATGATTTCTATATATTGATAATTATTTTCGTAATAAATCTGACCTATATGTTCATTTATAAAAAAACCTGGTACGATTTATTCTCAAAAAGCCATGTTGTGCGTAGTGTTTCTTCTACAAAAGCAAAAGCATTTTCATTTATCACCATAATTATATTTTTAAGCTTGATTATCTTTAGTTTTATAATTGAATATAATAAAAATGGGTGGATTTCTTGCAGATTATCAACGTATCAAAGTTCCCTTTCAACAAATAAATATCTAAACTTTTTAAAAACCGAACAAACATCGCCCAAAGATTATATTTTAAAGCTTTTTGAAACAAAAGATATTGTTGTATTGTGTGAACGTACTCACAATGAGGCAACACAATGGGATTTAATTTATGATATTGTAAGTGATTCTAATTTTATTAATTCAGTTGGTTTAATTTATACCGAATATGGTCAGCTAGGAATGCAGGATACGCTTGATAGTTTAATCTTCAAAAAAGATATTGATGATATTGAAACTGAAAAGTTGGTTTTAAGCATTGTCAGAAATGATGCGGTTTGGCCTTATTCAGATTTATATTGTTTTTATAAATTTCTTAAGAAACTGGCTCTTTTGAATAAAAAACTTCCAGTAAACAAAAAGATTAATTACCAATTTACGGACGCAAAAGTTGATTGGTATAGTATGACAAAGGAGGGATACAAAACCTATAGAGATGATCTATTAGTTAATAGAGATAAAATAATGGCAAATAGTATAATTACCGATTTAAGTCAAAGAAAAAATCATCAAAAATGTCTGGTAATTATGAATTTTGGTCATGCAATGAATTTATTGAAAATTACTCCTATTCCAGAGTGGAAAAGCACTTACAATTATTTAAAAGAAAATTTCAAAGAAAGAGCATCGAACGTACTTATTAATAGTCGTATTTTCGGAGCATTTCCTCCAATAGCAAATGGAATTTGGGATGAAGCTTTTAGAAAAAATGGCAACAACCAAGTGGGTTTTAATTTTGAAAATACAGTTTTTGGCGAAGATAATTTTGATATGATGAATTATCTTAGAATATCAATCTCTCCATTTAATGTTGATTTTTACGGAAATGCCTTTAACAATGTAAAATACAAAGATGTTTTTGATGGATTTGTATTTATTAATCCAATTGAAAAACAATATTATGAAGAAGGAATACCGGGATATTCCAATTCTTTTGAGACAGAACTACTTCGTAGATGCAAACTTCTTGACGATGATGGGCAAATATATCGGATTGCCGAAAATGATATTCATGAAAAAAGTGAATTTCCAATAACCAGAAAAATAAATGGGGCATTAATTATTGAAAAATTAATTGAACTAGGACTTTTCTTGTTGTTCAGTATTGGTTTTTTTATTTCAATAATTGTTTTTGTATTTTTTAGGAAAAAATAATTCAATAATTCTGTAAATTTGGATTTTGGGATAAGAAAGAAAATATTTAATTTATGAAACTCCGAAGGCTTTTTTCATTTTCTATTCTATGTACTTGTTTGCTATTAGTTGAAATATTCAATTATCTTTTCTTTTAAATTTTAACATATATCGTCGATATAGTTCACCAATAGTATTAAATTCTTCTTTGTAAAACATGCCAATTCCTTGAACTGATGATGATTCATAAATAGTATTATCGTTTGTTTTTGTAAAGCCTTTTACTCGAAGTTTACCACTTTTATTAATTTTTACATCAACATTTACATCACCAACGATTCCGCTCGAATTAGAAGTTTTGTTTCCGCCAACACCAACGTTTCCATTAATATTAACTCTATCGTTCAGTATTTGAGTCGATAAAGCCACCTCAAGTTCGTCGCTTGAAATTTCATCACCGGGTCGATAATTTACACCTAAGTCAAAGTCATTACTTATTTGTGAAAGCCAATGACTAAGCTGGTTTGATAATAATTCGCTGGAATTTGCACCAACTGCATTTCCCGAGCCCTTATTGTCATTTCCAATTTGAGTTCCTCTTAAATTGTCTGGAGTATAAAACCGATTAAGAACCAAAAGCGACAATATTTGCTTGTTCATTTCTTCTTCTGTTAAACTCTTAAGTTGTGTGTTTGCTTTATCGTCAGGAATAGGGAGAAAAACATCAAAATCTATTGTTGGATTAGTTATATTATTTGTCATTTTCAGATAACACTCAACAGGTATTCTTTTTTTATAAGTATCGCTTGTATCTAAAACTAAATCGTATAATGCAGCTTTTAGGCGATAAATAGCATTTATGTCAACATAAGCATCATAAGGACTTCCGTTCCATTTTATACTGCTTCCTTTTTCGACATTAAATTTTTTATTTATTATATTCTGGAGTGTGAACAAATAATCACCGTCATCAATAATATATTCGCCATAAATATTAAAGTTTCCTAAGGTGTTAATTTCCATTTTAATATCGCCATTGCCTTTAACTTTTATAATATCGCCAACTTTAGAGTCTAATATTATTTGAACTTCGGCATCGGGAGTTGCTTCCAAATCGAAATTAAGCTTTATACCCGATAAGTCAACCTTGTAATCGGGCTTAATGGTTTCATTTATAGTATTTTTATTTACAAATTTTATGAAGTTTGTTTCACTAATATCTTCACCTGATGTAAGGGGTATATGAAATTTGGTGTTTTTATCTGTTTTTGCAATTATGTCAATATTTATATTTTCGGGAGTGCCTTCTACGTTTATTAAACCAGTAGCGTATGCAGTTCCGTAAAACAAACTATTGTCTTTTTCTGTAGTATTAAGAAATTGAAATTTTTCGGCATCAGCAACAATGTCGAAATTAAAATTTTTAAAATTGTCATGAGTTATTGTGCCGTTTACTATTGTTGTATTTCCTTTAATATCAAACACTTTCATATCGTTTAATTCAAATTTATTTTTAGTAATATGAATAGAATTTGAAAAATTATATCTGGTTTGTAAATAGTCAACAGTAAATGATGTTTTTTGAAGTGAAATATCTCCTTTTAAATCTGGTTCGGTTGGTTTACCAGTAATTTTTATCTCACCGCTTGCGATTCCACGTAAATCGGTTAAAATATTTTCAAGATATGGGTCAAATATGTTTAATCGAAGCTTGTCAAGTTTTAAAACAAAGTCGATATCGTTCTCTGATGGTGAATATTCGCCTTCAAGGTTGAATGTTCGTAATGTACCTCGCATTGTTGAAGCATGTAAATTAATCTTTTTACTTTCATTATTCCAGCCACTTAAAATATTAAAGTTTCCTAGTTGCTCATTGTTGATTAATAAACTATCGACTTTTAAATTTGAATGGAAAATTAAATTTTTATATACGTCAGAAAGTATAGCATCTCCATTTAGTATTCCACCAATTTTTAAATTTTCTGACGATATAAAAGTATTTATTGCATTAAGGTTTATATTTTTAAAATTAATAAACAAGCTATCTGTTTTATTTTCGGCAATATTTCCATTAATAAATAGCTCTTGTAAATTATTAGATATTTTAAAATCTTCAATTTTAATTGACGTACTGTCTATAATTGCTAAAGTTGGTGCAATGTCCCATTTATTGTCTGATATTGAAATGTTTGATTGCTTTAAATACACATTTAGAATAGGGATTTTACTATTTGTTTTTTCTTTAAATAATGAAGTAAAAGTTATGTCGCCACTAAACCTTAAAGAGTCGTTATTAAGCCAATGAGAGTTGAATTGAATACTATCGTTAAAAACTTCCGAATTAATCATAAATTCTTCAAGCTTGATACCATAAATAAATAATGTATCTGCTTCAAGATAGGCAGATAATACATCGTTTTTTGTTCGAGATGCAAAATGTAACGCCTTGAATTTGTTATTTATGTATGATATACTATCAGAAATTATTTGTAAATCAAAATCTTTAGAATCAGATTCAAACTTCCCATTTATAACTGTATTTTTTGCAATGCTAAGTTCGGGATAATACATATATAATATGTTATTTACATTGTGAATTTTTATTTTATAATCGAACGAATTTGTAAAGTTTAACTTGTCTTTATTCGTATTTAGTTTTGCAAATGATGGAATATACTTGTTAATAATATTTAACATCGATTGAGAAAGATCCGACAGTTGATAATTCCCATTTATATCTAAATCAATAATGTCTGATTTTAATTTTATTTGCTTAACATTCTCATTCTTTGTAATATTCAATACAATTTCATTAAAAAAATCTTTTCTCCTAGAGTTTTCAATATTTACATTATAAAAATTGATGTATCCCTCAATATTATCAATATTATCTCCGTTAAAATCAGCATTTAGCAAAAATGAAGTATTAGTTAAAGAATCCTTTTTCTCAAAATTTAATTTGAATAAATTTAGCTTTGAAACATCAGCAGTAAAATCAAATTCTGGAATAGTATCTGTAAAATCGACTCTTCCTAAAAATTCAAGTTTAACATTTTCATCATTAATTGAAATTGCTCCATCATATTTTTTTCCGGTTATTTCACCGTTAACGATAATATCATTATAATCATATTTATTAAATTCGATTGATTTTACTGTACCATCTATTATGGCATGAAATGGCTTATTATTTTGATAACTTTCAGCTTTTACATTAATATTGAGAGAAACATTACCAAGCTTTTCGTTATTATTTGTAAGTTTAGACAGATTAATGTTTTTTGCTCTAACTTTACCATTATAATATATACATTGTTTTGCACTATCGTTTTTGATTGATATATCGGTAAATACATTTCCAATGCCTGTATTTAACTCTCCATAAGCAACAAAATCATTTAAAAAACCTGTAAAGTTTCCATGATATTTGATTTTGCCAATAGAGCTAAGGTTTTTAGGTAGTTTTATATATTTTTTATTATTGTATGGAGGAATTTGAATATTCTCAATGTCTTCTTTTGTAGTGATAAATTCAGTAGCATCAGCAATAATAAAAATTTCATTTACATCAGGAATTCCTTGTATTTGAAAATCGCCTCTAAATCGTGATTGATTGCCAAAAAAAATCTTTATATTTTTACCTCTTAAATTACTTATTGTTCCTTTAAAATTTCCTGAAATTTCAAGTGGAAAATCCAAGCTATCAAAAAATGTAGCAAAGTATGCTATATCTTTAGTATTTACCTTTGATGGCTCAAGTATTAAATTTATTTTAATGTTATTTATAAAATCTTTAAAATCTGAAGGAGAGTTGTATTTTAAGTTAGCTAACTCAAGTTTTAACCACGAATTATCTGTGCGAATTTTTAAATTTTTAAACTCTGTTTGATTACTGCAATACAGTGCATCACCAGAAACCTCGTGCAAAATAAAACCCGATTTTTCGATAAAGCCAAATTTATTAAGACTGAAAGTTATTGAATCTCCTATAAGTTGAAGATTTTCAATATCAGCATTGAGGTTTGTGAGTGATAAATCTAGAAAATTAATTCCACTTTTTTGCTCACTGTCATCTGCCTTAAACGCAAATCGTGAAGAGTTTAGTTTGAAGTTATGACAATCAATACTCCACGATTTTGATAAGGTATCGGGAGGCGAATCTGTGGCAAAAGCATCAATAATAAATTGTATATTAGTAGTTCCTGATGTATCTAATTTTAGATTTCCAAAAAATTTATTTAGCTCTATTTCTGCCAGAAATATTTTGTTATTATCTAAATCAATTCTATCAAGCTCGGCGTTAAATTCGTTAATATATGCAAGTGTATCACCATTTTGAGCTTCAATATAAACTCCTTCAAGTGTGAATGTACTGAATAGTTTAAAATCAACTGCACTAACCGAAACAGTCGATTGTATTTTATCAGATAAATATCCCGATATTTTTTTTGTTAAAAAAAGCTGAACGCCTTGATAATGAATTGAAATATAAAAACCTGCCAATAAAAAAACTATCAGAATAATCAGTCCTATAAATGATTTTAATAATATTTTTAGAAAGCGTTTCATTAATTGGAAAGTACCAAAATACAATATTTAACAAACTTATTAAAAATTATGTTGGTTGGTAGTAAAAAATGATGTGCTTAGAAATTTACTTATAATAATTTAACAAATACTTAAAATCTGCAAATTCTATTATAACTTATTGTTTGCCAATCAAATGACTAAGAATTTGGATGTCTGAATGTTACTTCTTTTCCAATGCAATAAAACACCACGAAGTAACATTAATACAATATTACAGGAACAATCCATTGATAATCTGTTAATTAATAGCACTTAATAAAATTTTACCTAACTATCGTAATAATTATCCGCATTATAAGAGAGGTTCATTTGAAGATCAGAACTCCTTACCTCTCGCAGAATAAAAGTACGGAGATTTCAAACCCACTTCAATTAACCGAAAAATAATAATCTAAACTCCCTGTTATATTTACGACACTAAAAACCTTATATTCTGCATTTTTATATTCGCAATAATCCATGTTAATTTCATAAAAAGAACTTACTAAAAGAGGCTTTTTTAGGAAAATGCAACGCAAACATAAATGAAACTTTGTGTTTTTTCTTTTACTTTTTTATCGAAAAAAGTAACAAAAACTCTTTGTTTGTGAGAACTCACTCCGCCTTC
>MEND01000174.1:6961-34392 GCA_001768975.1 Bacteroidetes bacterium GWA2_31_9
AATATCCGTTTTTTTATTTTGAGAACTAATGTTCTGTCTTTATTGATTTTGCTTGTATGGGTAAGGAGTTCTGAAGATAAAAAGAAAAGGCTGTCAGATAAATAAATATCGCAACAGCCTCCTCTAATTTAGTTAGCTAAACTTATTCAGTTAAAATCAACTTCTTAATAAAAACTTTATCGTCGGCTATTATTCTTACAAAATAAGTTCCGGGTCTCATTCCTTCATTATTGGAGTCAATTTCATAATGATATTTCCCAGATAATTGTTCAGTATTAGCAATAGTGCTTATTTTGTTTCCTAACACATCATAAAGGTCTATACTTACTTTACTTGATTTTTGAAGATTATAGTAAACATTAAATTTATCACTTGAAAGATTAGGGTAAACCGATACTGAAAGTTGTGATGATATATTTGGCACATATACCATTACTGTATCTATATTACCATCATCTGCCGTAGTGTCCACATAGAAATTCAAGCCTGTAAACGTTGAATTTAATGCATCAATAGTTATGTTATACGTTCCAAACATTGGGTAACCTGGTATTTCGACCCAAAGCGAATAAGTTCCATAAGGTATTCCTGTAAAATTATAAATACCATTAATATCTGAACTTGTAATTGCAGTTGGTGTTTCATCTGGTTCTAAATTCAAATAAATTTCTGCTCCCTGAACTGGATCGCCTGCAGCTTTGTCATCAGCTACGTAAATTCCTTTTGGATTGGTTGCTTTTGCTGCAGTCGGGTAAAATAATGCTCCTGTTATTTGTCCTGGACCTGGTGTAATCGAAGGTATTTCAAACATAGTAATATTAGCTTCGTAATTCTGTCCGCAATTTAACACAATTGAGTCTGCTGTTTCCCATGTAGTAGCCGTTCCTGTTTCATTATAATAAGAGTTGATTATACGATTATTTGGGTTTGAAGGCAACATTTCAACTCTAAGAACATAAGTATCTGGTTCAAAATTTTCGAGGTAAAATGTTCCATCTGAAGCTATCATGTAATTGCTTGATAATAAATCAAACCCTCCGTTTGCATGTTGTGTTCTTGAATATACATTAAGCTTAGCATACTGTCCATCTAGCCCTCCTAAACTATAAGTAATTCTACCATATAATGACGGACTTGGCGATGTATAATCTATCGGAATAATGCCACCGTTTATGCAACCTGTTGCATCGGTTATTTGTACTGTTTGTTCACCCGCACATAACTCACTTGCAGTTAACATATTTTCACCGCTTGACCAAATAATGTTATATGGTGTTACGCCTCCGGTAATTGATAAAGAAGCTGAACCGTCGCATGAATTACTGCATGTTGCATAATTGGTTGATACAACAGTCAAAGTTGGAGCATTGTTGTCGGCTATAACAAATTTCTTAGTTTGTACACAACCTTTACTATCAGTTACAACAGCAGAATAAATGCCTGCTGATAAATTACTTGCAGAACTGCTTCCTGTTGAATATGTATAAGGCGATGTGCCTCCTGTAACATTAATCTGGGCTGTGCCTGTAGCTTGGTTACAATCAGAATTTGTTACAACAACATCTACCGAAGGAACGTCATTAACAATAACATCTTGTGTGTAAACTGAAGAACAACCATTGATATCAGTATATGAGTAGCTTATGGTATTAACACCAATGTTTGCATTAATAGGGTTAAATATATTATTACCAGATATACCATTGCCACTAAAAATTCCTGAAATTGACTGATTTCCAACTAACAACACTGCATTACTTACTTTACAATATTCAGCAGATAATCCTGTAAATGATACAATTGGTAACTGATTTACATTCAGTGTCAGTTTATAAATACTATCACATCCAAAAGTTGAAACTAAGCTATCATAATATATTCCTGCAACAGAATAATCAGTTCCATGCCAGTTATAAACACCTCCAATGCAAATTGAATGAGAATCCTCGTACAGTAGAGAATTATTTATTGTAAGATTTAATATCAATGTACTGTCGCAACCATTTACACTTGTTAAAACTTGTGAGTAAACTCCAGAAGTTGTATAAGTATTACCATCTGTCCATGTGTAATTGTCGCATACTATTGCATTAGAAGTAGAAGTATTGTGTGAAATAGTAAGATGCAAAAATACTGTACTATCGCAACCATTGGCTGTTGGAATATTATATAATGCCGTATTATTTGAAGAAGTATAGGTAATTCCATCAATCCAAGTATATGAATCGCATGTTACAATGGTATCGTAACCAGCTGGAGGTATTGATTTAATTGTAAGGTTAAGTGTTACAATGCTATCGCAACCACCAGATGAAGAAAAGTTATAAGTAGGAGTATTTGTTGAATTAGTATAAGTAATACCATCTATCCATGTAAATGACCCACATACTTCTTGAACTTCGGTTGAAGTAGTTGGATAATCAATAGTTAAGTGAAGAGTTACAATAGAATCACATCCCAACGGGTTTATTCCGTACCATGTTGCAGAATCAGTTGAGGCAGTGTAAGTACTGTCGTGCCAAGTGTATGACTCACATGAATTAACAGTTTCTGTAATATATGAAGAGCCTAATATGGTAAGGTTTAATGTTACAATAGAATCACAGCCATTTACCGAAGTAAGAGTGTCGTAATACATACCAGTTTCAGTATATGTATTTCCATGCCAGAAATAGCTGTTGCATACAAATGCATCTTGTTGATAACTTACATAACCTACTGTAATATTTACAATATTCTGCTCGGAGCAGTATAATGTGTCGCCTGCAACAATTGTAGTTGCGTCCATCATTACTCCATAACCTTTTGAATCAGCCAATTGTCCTGTATTGAAGATTAAATCTCCTCCATTCCCATTAATCGGACCAAATACAGTTGAACTATTACTTGTATCTTTTATAGTATAGTTAAAAGCTGCCAATGATGACTTAATTGTAATTGTTGTAGAGTCACCTGCACAAATATCTGGTTTGCTAACTAAAATGTCCAGATTATTTGGAACAACAGTTAAAAATAAATGAAATACGCTGTCGCAGCCTAAAGTATTAGGTTTATAAAACATTATTGATGAATCTGATTGAGAGTAAAGATTACCATCACCATTTTCCCATATATACGAACCACAAACTAATACTGTGTCAAATCTGTCTAACTTAATTACTGTTACTGTTACAGTATCAAATCGAGAAGAGCAAGTTCCATTAGCTCTTACCATATAACTTGTTGTTTGTGTTAAGTTTGGAGTAGTAAATTCTGAACCAATGTTTACATTGTTCCAATCGAAAGTCCACCATTCTATTAAACCTCCAACTCCTGTTGCATTTATGGTTGCTGACCCTTCATCGCAAATTGTAGTATCATTTGCTGATGTAATTTTAACATCAATTACCGGAATAACAAGCGGAATCCTGTTATTTGCCACACAAAAAGCATTATATGCTTCAGCATAAATAGTGTCAGTTTCATTTATTTCAGTGATTTCATCCCACGCATCAATCAAATTACCACCAATGGGAGCATCATAGAAATTAACATCATCGGTATCGTAAGTGTAATCATAATAAATGTTGGCATCATATAAATAATCACCCGGACAAATAGGATTACTAACTCCTAAATCGGTAATTTCGGGATAGGCATTTATATCAATCCATGCCTCTTTTCGTTGACAAATTGTTGATGGTTGAGCATACACATACATATCTTGGTCAATAAATACTGAAATTGTATCTCCAATACCAAGCAGGTTTCCTGCAAATTCATCGTCGTACCATGATATTTCTCCAGAAGTTGAGGTTGCAATCAACTGTACATTCTCACCACCACAAGAATTTGCAGTAGAATAGTAATCAAGTGCAGTTGCAATTGTTGGTTGACCATTAATTACGTGAATAGTAATTGGTGCCAAGAATTTAGTACTAATATAGTCACTGACGTACTTACATGCACCATTTCTGTATAACACAGGACTGTAGTATTCTCCGAAAAGATTTGTTAAAACTGCATTATTGCCTTTTATTGAAGGAAATGTATTGGTCGATTGTTGTAATGTATTAAAGTTGTTATAAAGTATCAAACCTGTTTCATTCCCTGTTAAGCAGGCATTCATATTATTAGAAATTTGAGTTTGTGTGCGTTTGGTATTCCAAATTCTGAAATCGTCAAGACCAAATACATAATCGCCTTTAATACCATTAATTTTAAGACCATAGGTAAGAGCTGCATTGTTTGTATTGATATTTGTGGTCGATGCTGTAGTGCTTGAAGCAACTAATATTCCGTTATAGTATATTGCAAGTCCATCGGGTCCAGCAGTAGTAGCAACATGAACCCAACTTCCGCTATTAGTAGGTAATGTAGGAAAAATTAATTGTCGAGTTTGAGAGCCGTTGTGAACATAAAATTTGCCATCAGTCCATTCCCAGTTTCTTGTATTACCAGTATCGTAGATGCTACCTCCGTTAGAATAAACATGAGATAATAATTCCTCTGGATATGAAGATACCTGAATACTTACCCATGCTTCTATTGTCAATTGATTTGTAATTGGTAATGAAACATTTCCAAAATTGAGATGTTCTGTCAGATTTTGAGATAGATATATAGAAAAATGTGCAGCATCATATTGATCTTCGATTAATTTTACCTTATAATCATTTGTTTGTAAAGCATGTGCATATAAAGTTGATTGCCATGTTGGACCGTCTATTAATATATAATCAGCACCTTGTTTTTCGTATAATTCATATCTGTAACCTATTGAAGGAGTGTCAATACTTATTGCAACCCACTCATTTGGACAAACAGAATCTCTGTAGTTTAATGAGAAATCAGGAATTTCCATATCATTTACAAATACATTAACTTTAACAGTATCAGAATAACAAGGAGCATTTTCAACATAAACAAAGAATGTTGTATCAGAATACAAGTATGGAGTAGTTAAAGATTGACCAGTTCCTAACAAAAAGTTACCTTCCAAATCATTCATCCAAACTGCTGTACCTGCACTATATTCTGCTGTTAACACGGCTGTTCCTTCGTTTAGCACTTGTCCATCAGTAACTGTTATTGACGGAACTTCCTTAACATTTACATTGTATGTTCCTGATACATTATATGAACAATTACTTTTGTACACAATGTTTCGGTATTGATTATCTGAAGGTTCACTGGAATTAATCGTATAACCAGAATTAGTGCTTACATTATGCCATCCTTCTTGTCTTATTAATTTACCATTGTAAATTGCAACTTTTCCATCTATATCTTGAATTTCTGCATTTGCAGTTGAAAAATAAAAATGGCTTAAATTATCACTTGGTGAAGGCATTTCCACCCAAGTTCCATTTATATATTTACTTATGTGCATAGAGTCTGTAGTTTCAACATACACAACATATAATGTATCTTCAACCGAAGCTATATCCAATCTTGCTATATTTCCTGATGTAAAATCTAAAGCACCTACATTTGTCCAAGTATCAGAACCCATGTATTTTTTCACACAAGCTTTGCCATTCAATGATTTGTATGCAATATATGCTGTGTCGTTGAATGAATACATAGTAAAAACAGAGCTGTTGTCGGTTGGGTCTGTTGTTAAAGAATCTTTGCCTATAATATGCCCTGCGGTATGAAGATTTATTGCAAAAAACATATTCTGATTGTTTGAATTTCTTATTCCAACAATATTTCCACCATTTGTTACATAAGTATTACTTACATAAGATGCTGGTGTATGTAATGCATCAATTTGAGAAGCCCAAGTGCCATATCCATCTACCTTTACAGTTCGTACAATGCCATTCCATTTTACAGGAAATACATAACTATCTCCCGAGAACATACTTGTATGATCAAAATTTGTTGAGTAAAAAAATGAATAATTAGAAGGATACCATACACCATTTTGATAATATTTGCCTTTGAGCACACCAATACTGGAATCAAGATACATAACATAAAGTGTTCTGTTAATAGTTGAGAAGTCAAAATAGTATGCATTACTTACTGTAAAATCTCTATTTATTGATGTAAATTCGGGATCCCAGTTTTCTGTTGTTCTGTTATGTTTTTTAAAGAGAATATTATAACCCGACAAATAAGCCATATATGTGTCGTCCCAATATTGATTAATATGTTGTCTTCTGAATTGATGACTTTGCCCATCTTTAACAATATCTATACTATTGAAACAAGTATAATAGTTCCATGGTAAAAGATTATTATTCTTTTCTTTTAACTGCCATTGATACATCATTGGATTATTAATATTTCCTGAATGTGAGTTAAGATTTTTATATTCTCCGACACAAATTGTTATTGATGTATCAGGGTCGTTTATTGCAAATCCAAGAGGATATATCTGTGCAATAATATTGAAAGAACCAATATTTCCACTTGCATCTGTAGCTGAAATTGTTATGTTCTTAGTTCCAATGTCATAGCAGTTATAATTTGTCTGAGATGCACTTACTGATACAACTGTATCGTTATCATAAAAAAGACTTAATATAGCGGAATTAGAAAGAGATGCATTATTATTATAATCAAGATTAATAGTTAGCAATGAACTATATAATTTAGGTTTAATTGTATCCATTACGTTAACATTGACTGTGCATGTTAATGTATCACCTACTTGATTTATACTCGAAATGCCTGTTGTTTGAGTTCCTATATCTGCTACATAAAAAGTATCTTTACTAATTGTTGTTGATGAAACAGGGAAACAAGATGAAACAATGTTTTCAGGTTTTAACACTGCATAACCATCAATATTCAAATAAATAGTAGCATCAACACATGCTAAAGCTGAAGCAAAATCATCAATTACTGTTAACTGCTGAGTACAACTTACAGTATTTCCATTATTAGTATTAGTAAGTTTATAATTAATAGTATGATCACCTATACCGTAACTTGGCATAACATCAGATTCAAAATAAGTTACAGGGCTTTCGTTGTATGATGGCTGAGCTATCTGTGTAGTAATATCAGAGTATGGTGCCGAAAAATTACTAATTTTAAAATATCCGTTATAAAAACCACCTTCGGTCAAACCAATTAAAATAATATCACCAGCATTAACTGTTTGTGAGAATGTTCCTGACTGTAAACCTGTATTACTATTGCTAAAACCAGACATTGCAGGTTGCGAATAAGCATAAGGATTGTATTCATTTACAAGAATAAAAGGTCGGAAATATGATGGAAAAGCTGTTTTATATTCCCAATCGAATGAAACTGTTCCACCGCAACTAATCCTAATTCCAATTACTTCATCATTTCCAGATAAATCAGAATCGTAAGTGTAGAAAGTTATTGAACCGGGTGTAGTTGTCCTGTCGAATGTTATACTATTGTTATTATGAATTTGAACTATACGACTTTCAGAATATGGCCCAATAAATCCATTTATTTGCTGACAAGAATCTCCAATTGCGATACTACAAGAATCAGTGGCAGTACGATGTAATGTTACATCAGCAGGACAAGTCATTGATGGAGTTGAAGAATCAATTACATTAACAATGAAAGTACATCCTCCGTACGAATCGTAATTTCCACTTTCTTCCAACATGCGTAACTTAATAATGTTAATGCCATTATTCAATTGCAACACAGGCATTGAATCTGTTGGCAAAGAAGGATATGCGTCTGAAATGTTAACATTATTCAAGGTTAAAACCTGATTACTGTTATAATTTGCTCCAATATTTTGTGTTGAAAAATTTGTTGCACCACTTACCGAGAAACCCCAAAATGCACCTAAGCAAATACCAGCAGGAGGTTTTAAAGTATAATTATAATTGAATGTAGAGTTATTTGTATTATTAATTGTAGTATCATTCGAGCAAGTTGTCATATTTACAACAGTATCTTGAACAGAAACAGTTGGATATGACTGATATTCCTTAGTTCCCCATGGTTTAGTATGATAACCCAAATGAATTGTTCTGGAATAAGTTTGATTATATTTAGGACCTATTTTTATAGGAATAGCTGCACCCGAATCCTGGGGAATTGAATCCTGTTCGTATAAAATATTTCCAAAATAACTGTCTCTAACTTCATAAAACCACATATAATCAGTTTGATCACATGCAACGCCTAGAGGACTTTCAATTTCGTAATAATAAGTTTCTCCACATAAATCAGCTTGTATAATATTATTCGTTTGAAGTTCAGCTGAGTATGCTACAGGTTGAATTTGTTCCTGTATATAAAGGTCAAAATTATATGAGAATGTAGTTGTATTACCAGCCAAATCTTTTCCAGTAAGTGTAATTGTTGTTATTCCTGGTTTTAAATCAACAGTTTTATCTTCCCAAAATGCATCATAATAGTAATCATGCCTATATGTAGTTGATCCTATTGTAGCACCTGAAAGTGTATAGCTCCACGATGCAATCGACCCTTGTATAAAAGGCATTCTTATAACATGAGGGTAAGTACAGCTGTTTCCTAAGCCTGCTAATTGAACAGAAATATCTTCCCAATGCAATGAATCACCTATAATAGGGTCGTAATATTTAATTAAAGGGTTAATATTATCAATAACAAGAAATGTCTGATTACAAGTATAGGTTGAATCAAGATATGTTGTCCATCTATTAACATTAGTTATTCCCGGTGAAAAATATTTATCTGTTAATGAACCCGAAATATTTGCTTCATTTAAATTATTTGAACCCGTTGCTGTAAACGACCAAGGCAACTGACTGCTGCAAACTGAATTAATAACAGGGCCTAATTCCACTCCGCTTTGTATCCAATATTCAGGAACCCAAGCAACTACAGTATCTTGGCACGAACCAGCTTCTGAAAATTGTTTTACGTGAACATTTGAAATACAAGTATGCTGATTATTTGTGGCATCCTGATATGTTACCGTAACTGGGATTGTTTGATTTACATCACTACAATTAAAGCTGTTTTTTGAAACCGATGCGTTAGTAATTCCACATACATTATTTCCTCCGTTTAATAAAAGACTATTAGCATTTATAAATGTAATTCCTGTTTGTGGGTCTAAATCTATCGAAATATCTCTGCACAATGGTTGGTCGGGTTGTGCAAGTTTTACGTGACAAAGGCATGAGTCTGCGTTACCTGAATGATCTACAGCTTTTAACCAAACGTCAAATTCAGAACCTGCGTCAGAACATTCATAACTTATTTCGTTTTTCCATGTTCCGTTTCCATTCCATGATGATTTTACTAAATACTCCTTAACACCATGATTATCAAAACTTCCATCATCAATATCGCTTCCGTTTATTTTTGTTTTAACCCATGTATATCCATATTTAAATTCGGTATAACCTATATCTGCAATAGTCTTACATCTTGCTATTGGTTTTATATTGTCAATTACTATAAGAGTAGATGTTCCATATCCTGAATGTCCGGCTTTATCTTGTGCATACCAGTTAACAGTATATGTTCCGGGAGCTATCTGGTCTGGTGTTCCCATAGTATAATTATTGCTATTATAAATAGAAGAAACAGATGGTGTAACATTACCACAACCCGAAACAATTGCAGGTGGAGTAATTGCTGATAATGGCATAGAGCCTGTATAATTCACAAAATATTCTTGAACGTAACCTGATTCAATTATTGGGACTAAGCCAATATTTACATTAAGCGTTGCGTCGCAAGTACTATAACGTCCTGTAATTGTATCGGTAACAATTAATTGAACTGCATTTGTTCCAAGTTGATCACAAGAAATGTTTGTTAAACTATCCCATTCATAACCATTTTGAATTAACATTTTATAAGTTAAATTACTTGTACTATTACAACTAGTTGAGCCATTATCCAGAATAACTCCTGAAGCAGGAACACTTGCACCACTATTTGGAATAAGAACTCCAACACCATCAGTTATACATCTGGCAATTGGAGAAGGTACAGGGTCGATATATATTGAAAAACGAATTTCTCCAAGTTTATTTCCACTAAGATCTTCAAACCAAAGTTTGCTTAAAAGATTATATGGAATATTTTCTTGTAATGAAACAGTAAAGCTACTTGAAGTTTCTTTTGCTAAAGTAATAGTATCTATATTAAGTTGTAATCCAAAATTAAGATTGCCATTTAGTGAGGCTATCTTAGGAACAACTGTAACTGTTTGATCGGAGTTATTAGAAATACTAAAATTCTTTGTTGCAGGGTATGGATAATCAGGACTTGAACATGAAGGAGAGCCTTGATAACCCATTTTAATTGTTGTTGGATTGTTTAGATTATTAGCATGCCAAACTATAGATTTTCTAGTGTTCCAATCCCAATATTCAACAAATACACCTGGTGTAGATAAAACTTTAATATCATCAAGTCCAATATTAGTTCCATTTTTTCCAACTTGCCCACCTACTGCTAATTCAATTAAATTCATTGCAGGTCTAACATATTGAGCATAATTTGATATTATTGGGTAATTTTCTGCTAAAGTTAACAAATTATCTGCTACAGTTGGAAGTTCAAATCTTGTTTGACAATTATTGAATCCACCATTAGGAATATGATACCAAAAGCCTATTCTGCAATTGAATAATTCATTTTTAGGAATACCAACTCCCTCAATTTTAACTACATATTCTGTCCATGTTTGAGGGTATCCGGGCAAGGTTAAGCCACTATTTATTTCTTTTAATTGGGTAGTAAAAGTTCCATAGCTGTCAGCAGTATTTCCTACATTAACACTATCTGAAATATCTAAACTTAAACGTACTTCAAGTTTGTTAGGTCGGTTGCAATCGGCAAGCTTATTGACATCCATATTGGCAAAAGCCAGCAGATTGTCAAATGTTGAAATATCAGGCTGTGCTGTGGTAATAAATCTTAATTCATCGCCACTTTTTACATCATAAATTATAGGTGTTATAAACCAGTTACTTATATTTGCTCCATCATAATCGTATTTAGAATATCCAACATAAGCATAAGCATACTTTTCAGAACTTATTGAAAAGAAATCATATCCGTTTGCTGGGCCAACCGACCCAACAAAGTCTTTAAACTTCCAGGTATTAGCCTGATAAGGTTGTGGAGAACTATTATTTATAAACTTCCATCCATAAATATAATTACCTGAAAAATCTTCAGATAATCTTTGCGACCATGATTTATTGGTCAATAATAATAGGTAAATAAAGGTTATCCCTAAGTAAATGTATTTTTTCATATTGTTAAATTTTTAATGTCTAAAATATAGATGCAATGTAGTACCATTATACTTAATTACAAAATATTATTTAGATTATTTCTAAATAATTTTAATGTATTATATAATAATTATGTATTAAGGATATAAAATAATTTCATTTTGATTTTACTCAATTAAAAGTTTATTCTTTTTAAATCCTTATATTTAGATTGTGTTATGAAATGTAAATTTATAATGTATATTTTACTTTTATGGTAACATAAATATTATAAATATATTTAGCTGATATAAAAGACTGGCTATTCGACACTTTAAGTGGAGAAGGCATTAAATTTAATATTTTCATTCACTACTAACCGACTAAATTCTTGTTAATCCTCTACGAGGAAAAATTGAATTTCTATTAAGTTGTTTTATTGTCATTTAAGCTCTACGAGCTATTCACCGTAGGTGATTTATGTCAATAAAATAAAAACTACCCCAAAATCCCAAATTACCTCGGAGAGGTTTAACTATTAAATAGTTCCAAGAAAATTAAAATTTTAGTCGGTTAGTAGTGATTTTCATTTATTTTTTTTATCGACAAAAAGTAACAAAAAAACACTTCGACAATTGCTTACTTCGACAGGCTCAGCACATCGCAGTGCTTCGCTTTTAATTGCAAGAACTCACTCCGACTGCGGCAGTGTTCAAACAGCTTTCAGTTAATAAGGATTTGTTTTTTTATGCTACGCAATTCCGTTCTATAACTGAAATTTGATAAAAAAGGAAATTTGTCGTACACCCTTTTTTTTCTTTTGTTTTTTATGTAATATATTTTTTATTAAATTTGATTTTTAGCAATTTTAGAGTTATTATTAATTCTGAAATAAACATGACTAGTTACGTTTATTTTTTATTTTTGGACAATAATCGTGATTGGTTACTATTAGCGATTTTTAACGTCAAACATAAGAACAAAAAGACATGGCAGAAAATTATTTTAATTACCCTGACGAGACAATTTTTCATGGGATTACAGATAATTCGAATGGATTTACATTTCTTGAAGCAAGGGCGTTGGCAATAGATGATGAAAAGCTCTTTAAATTAAAAGAGCGACTATCATGCTATTATCTAACTGGACTAAAAGAGTTGGGAAATCCATTTACAATAGCAGTATTAACTTGCATGGGTATAGAAGTTTTAGGACAAGTAATTTTAGGATTTAATAGTAAGGGTGATACTATTGATAGTAATACAATTCTTATTTATGAAATGCTCGACTCAAAAATGCAAGATGTCTTATCTCCCAATTTTGCATTAAATTATAATTTAAGGAGGAATATTACTGGACAAAATATTGACTTTACATTAGATTTTACAAGTTACGCAAGAGTTGTCAGAAAAGGATTAAGGAATGCTTTCACTCATACATATAGATCTCTTGGCGTGTTTTTAGATGCAGGGCAATCAGATTTATTGCTAATTGATGAAAATATAGGATGTTTAATAATAAATCCAATTGTATTTCGCGAAAGGTTTCTCTCAGTATTTGAAAAAACTTTCTCTGATTTAATTTCAAACGTAAACCCAATATATCGACAAAATGCTTTAATTTATTTCAATCTATTAATTAAACAATAATGCCTGTCGTTACACATGCTAAATTTAATTGCCGTTTTCGTTCTGACAACAAAGTTATCAGCCCAAATAAGAGGCTCTGAAATCAGCTCCGCAATTGACAATTAAACTTATCGCAATCCGTTATAGGGTATTTAAAAAAGAAACAATATATTATGAAAAGACAAATATCAGACGCTGAAAAGCAACAAGTAAGATTGCAACAACAAGATAAAGATGGTTCTTTGAGATGCTTTATTTCTGGAGAAGTTATTGGTGATACAGACGACTATGAGTATGACCATATTTTGCCTTTTTCAAAACAAGGTGACAGTGATTTATCGAACATCCGAATTGTTCTTAAAGAGTATAATCGCAGAAAATCCGACCAACCACTCTATGAGTTTAGGGACAATTATAAGCTTGAAAAACTTTTCAATGACAAGAAAAATAATATAAAGCTCCAAGACATATTTCTTCTCAAAGAAATTTTACCAAAATCATTTCATTTTACAATTGAACCCGACAATATAAAAGTTGACGATGGTGTTGATAAAAAAACTTTTTCACTTTTGTTTGACAACATTTTAAATGTTCAATATTTCTACGGACGAGTTCCTATTAAGTGGCTTGAAAATGACGACCAAGAGGGCTTGCAACCAAGGGTTATTGATTACAAAAGACTTATAAGTTTAAGAGACCATTTAAAAGACCATCCACAACTTGCACCTTCAATTGCTCGGCTAATTGATAATAGAATAAAGTTGTTTGACGGTCAGCACAAGTTAGCTGGACAGGTTTTGAACAACACATTAGAAGTTGACATAAAGGCATATATTTCACCAACAGACGCAGATAAAGCAAAAAAACTGTTTGACGACTTGATGATTACAAATCTTGAAGCACATTCAAAGCACAAACAAATTCCTTTTTATACTTCTACTCTTCTTGACCGACTTTCTGTTATTTATAAAGAAATGTTGGGAGAATTCACTTCATTAAAGCCTGTTGACAAACATTCGGAAGAAAATTTCATAAGTTACCTTGTTTCAAACAAACAACATAGTCGAGCAGATGCTAAGCAAATGCTAAAAAGTGTTATTATGACTAATGCTGTTGAATTATCTGCAATAAATAATTTTACGGCTGTTGCATCAAGAGACACAGCATTTGCTTTATCAATTGACTTGTTAAAAACGGCAGTATTCCCAAATACTTTATTTCTCGAACCATCTTCGGCAAATTTTAAATCAACAGGAGATTTTAGAGACTCCGAATTGGAGAATTTCAAAGAAGTTTCTACATTGCTTGTTCTGTATGGACAACTAAATAATTGGGTTCCAAAAAATCGTGGAAAGTCGTTGACAAATATTGAACTAAAAGCAAGAAGAATTTGGCATAAAGGTTCTGTATTGACTTGGGCTCCATATTTAAAAAGTATTTTAGGTATGGCTTTCAATTTCATAACAAACGAAGATAGAGAAAAACTTTTGTATCGTGCTATTATGGACACTAACCAAAAGGACAGAATTACAGTTTGTTTACAAAGACTTTTTGGTCATCCACTTTGGGACGAGCCAGAAGGAGAAATTGATAGCTTGTTGGTTTCCGCAAGGCGACAAGACGAATTGTTTAATCGTAAAGGTCTAACTGAAATGTATGTATTAACAGGTCAGAACAAGTGATACAAGAGACCATCAAGCAATATGAAAAACAGCAAAAGCATCAAATATGATAGAATTAGTAGCCAATACACTTTTGTGTAACTTGACAGAACAGTGATTCGAAATCGGCAACAAAAACATTCCTCTAAACCGTTGATGGCAATTTTGAAAAATGATAATTCTTCATAAACATTAACACAGTAACTTAGAATAGACAGTAAAAAAATGAATAGAAGACGAACAGATGGTGATGAAACATGGTATCGGCTTTTGGATTGGACAAAAGGACAAAAACCTAGTGAACGCCTTGCTTTGCAAATTTTGAAGACAGAAGGATTTATTTCATTAGATCCATCCCATCCTCTTGGTGGTAGAGATGGATTAAAAGATATGATTGCAACTAAGGGTGGCATTAAATGGATTGGTGCTACATTTTTTCCTCGCGGTCAACAAAGTTTTAAAGACATTAAGAAAAAATTTCTTAAAGATTCTGTTGGGATTAAAAAAAACAATGTAGAAGGATTTGCCTTTTTGACTAACCAAGAATTAACTTTAAAAGAAAGAGATGAGTTAAAAACGTTTGAAAAATCATACAATATTGAAATTTATCATTTAGAAAGAATTGCTGGAATTCTTGATTCCCCTGAAAATTATGGTGTTCGTCTTGACTTTTTAGATATTGAAATGACAAAAGAAGAACAAATTTCAGTACTTGCAATAACGAACAAGAAACTTGCTGGAATGGAAGAAAAATTAAATAAGTTGCTTGAAGACAGAATAGAAAAGCAACAAGAATTGAAATTATTTGACCATCCCGTAAATGAATTAACTGAAGAAAAGCTTTTGACGGCTAATAAAAACGCTCTAATAATTTTAGAACTTGAAAATATTAAAGAAAGATATTTTAGTTCAAATTGGGATAAGCAAGAGGAAATCATTACTGAGATATACAAATTCTCCAATCATTCAAATCATAGGATTGCACTGGAAATTTTTGAATTTCTTTTAGCCATTTCTGACGAAACACGCAGTGGAATGACTTATAAAATGGGAACATCTGTTTTCGGGTCTGTATTAGATTTTTTCCCATCATTCCATGATGAAGAAACCAGACAGCAATCAATAGAGCTTGCCAGAAAGTGTATTCTTATCGGAGACAATATTGCATATGACTCTTTTATTCACTTACGCAATATTGCTATAGCTATGTGGGGTCTGACAATTATTAAATTTATCTATCGTTCTGCAAAAAAAATTGAACTTTTTGAATTAATGGAGGAGGTAAATCAAAAATACAATGAATTAGAGTCAAATTTGCAAAGACCAGAGCGAACAGATTTAGATGATGCACAAGAAATGACAAAAATATTTAGAGCAGACCTTGAAGAATGGAGTTTGTCTTTCCCAATGCTAACACCTCATTTAATGCAACGCTTAACAATTGATAATAAAAAATAAATTTTTAATAGTTTTTTTCTTGTAATATAGCATTTGAAACTAATTCTGAAATGTCATTAATCGGGACATCACTTTGCTTGTTCATAGTTTTTTTACATAAAGGACAAGCTGTTACAATTACATCTGGTTTGTGTTCAGATAATTTTGCAACCATATTGTTCGTAATTTTATTTCGTTCAGTTTCAGAAATGACAAAATTTCCTAAGCTTCCTCCACAACATAATGCGTTATCTTTTTCGTGATTTGTCGTTTGCAGATTTGCAATGGCGTTTAATATTTCTCGTGGTTCATCGTAAACATTATTTGTTCTTGAAAGTTCGCAAGGGTCGTGATAAACAACATTTAATTGGCTTTTTGAAAGTGTGATTTTTTTATTTTCGATAAGTCTTTTAATATACTGTGAGTGATGCAGAACTTCAATTGTTAAATTATATTCGTTTTTAAATATATTGTAGCATATAGGACAGGAAGTTACCAGAGTTTTTGCACCTGTTTTATTAATTAGTTTTTTGTTTTCGTATTTAAGCTCTCTGGCTTGTTTTTCGTTTCCAGCAAACAATAAGGGCTTTCCACAGCAAATGCTTCCTTCTTTATCAAGAAAAATATATCTATCGCCTGATTTATTTAAGATTTTGACCATCGAATTTTTGATTGTCGGAGTTAGATGTGTCATACATCCGGCAAAGTAAATTACATCATATTCAAATGGTGCTACTGTTACTTTTTCATCAAGATAATTAAAATTAAAACCGTTTTCCGGTGCAAAATCGTGTCGTTTAAGAAGTCTGACTTTATTAATATCAATTCCTACAGGACAATAAGTTGTGCATCGTCCGCAAAGTAAACAATTATAGGCAGTTTCGCTTGAAAGAATATTTCGTCTTATTTGTTGAATAAAATATACTCCTTGAGTTTTATTTTGCATAACATCAGTGAGTTGGCACTTATCAATGCAAATACCGCAACGTGAGCAAGAATAAATTTCAAATTCTGTATAGCCTGTATGATTTTTACTGGTTCGGATTCCACAATTTCTTAAATAAATCAGAAATATTTCGGTTGGAATGTGCATATACCTTGAAAATGGAAGAAATATAAAAAACAAACATAATGCTGAGGAATAAGCCCACCAAAAAGGATATTCAAGCATTTGAAGCGGAAGAAAAGATGCAAAAATATTTCCAAAAGTTCCTGTTAGAAATCCGCCATTATTATATAAACCCGATGTAAAACTTTCTGCTAAAAACCTGAGTGGAAAAATAGTCCAAAGACTGTATAATGCAATTTTATCGCCAAGAATAAGTTTTGTTGTGCGTTTTAAGCCAAATAAGTTGCTATAAACTCTTTTTGAAATGGCTAAAATAGTGGCTGTTAATAAAATCAATAATATTAAATCCATTATAAAAGTAAAACCCTCGGCAAAGAAAAATCCATGAGTATTGTGTTCAAAGTATCTTAAAAAAATGGGGTCGTAAGGCATATTAAATACTCTGCTTTTATGAAATTTTGATTCCATTGCTCCTATTACAATAAGCAAAAACCAGCCAAATGCAAAACTCATGTGCATCCAGCCAAGCATGGCATTTATTTTAAAAATTTTTCTATGTAAAAGACTTTCACGGAATACTTCCCAAATAGAGCCTATGAATTTAAATTTTAATATTCCGAGCCATGCTTTTCGTTTGTCTATTCGAGGCAATTTGACTATCCACATAGCATATCGAGTGCTAAGTATGGTGAACAAAATTAATGCTCCTATACAAAATGGTAATACAAAATAATCAAAGTTCATAATGTTCAATTCCTCGTTTGATATTTAAAATTACGTTTCTGGTATTTACGCCTCTCGGACAAGCAAGATTGCATTTTCCACAAAGCATACACGATTCAATTTCTTTTTTTAGGCTTTCGTTTAATCCTCTTTTAAGATAAAGTATAATTCTTCTTAAACTTAAATCGGTAAATTTTGACGCAGTACAAGTAGCAGAACATGTTCCGCAAAAAATACAAGTTCTGATTGACTTTTCTGACTCAGCTACAAAATCATATAGCTTAGTATCATTCTTGTCGTAGTCTATTTGCCTATCATTTTGAATCGTATAACCAAAATTCTTCATGATTTTCAATATCTCGTTTGTGTAAATCAAATCCCAACAAGTAACTTGCAACAGATGAGGCTGCTGCACGTGCATCAGTAATAGTGTTTGTTATTGTTTTAGGTCCGGTACATGAGCCTGCAAAGAAAACTCCATCAATATTTGAAACATTAGTTAAGGTATGCTGGTCTTTAGTTTTATAAAATCCATTTATTCCAATGTTAAGTCCCATAAGTTTTCCAACCTCTTTTGAGCCTTTTGATGGTACAAACCCTACGAGTAAAACAAGAATATCAACATTCATTTTCAGTGGTCTTCCTGCAAGTGTGTCTTCTACTTTCAAAACTATTGTTCCATCTATGTTTTCGGCTGCTTCTGATAATCTGCCTCTTATAAATTGAATGCCGTATTTTTCCTGAGCTTTTTTATATAATGCTTCGAAATGCATTCCATACATTCGCATATCCATATAAAAGTTAAAAACTTCTGTTTCGGGCATTTTTTCTTTTATTTCAATAGCTTGTTTTACACCTGTAACACAACAAACTTTTGAACAATAAACATGTCCAACTTTTTCATCGCGTGAGCCAACACAATGAACAATTCCAATTCTTTTGGGAGTTTTTCCGTCAGTTGTAGTTATTGGATTTCCCGACATAAATATTTTCTCTAAATCTGCTGAAGTAATTACATTGTTATAGATTCCATAACCGTATTCTTCTTTTCGATGAGCATCGAATAAATCATAACCTGTTGTAATCAAAATAGAATCGCCAAAAAATGTTTTGCCATTGCTTAGTTCAACACAAAACTGCGTATTTTTTTTTTCAATAGATTTGATTTCAACATTTAAAACTTTATTTATTTGTTCAAAATCAATGCCTTTTGCAAGAAAATCAATTACTTGCTTTCCGTATCTCATGGTTGGAAAAAGTCGTTCCCAATTGAGAAGGTGTCCGCCAAGTTCGTTTGATTTTTCAAGAAGGGTTACATTAAAACCCATTGCCGATAGATATGAAGCTGACTCCATTCCGGCAATTCCACCACCAATTACAATAACATTTTTCTTTGCCATTTTTTTAATAAAATTTTAAGTGGGTAGCCTTTTCTGGTTTTCCTAAATCAATGTTATTTAATCCTTTGTATTTGTTTTCTGGAATATAATCAATTCCCATTTTGTCTAAAACTGGTTCACATGCAACCTGATGCAACTGCAATCCCAAATCCCATGGGTCGTAACCCAATACAAGTCCTGCAACTTCTTCATAAGTAAATGCTGGTATTCCGTTTCCGTTTTCGCCATAAGTTATTCCTTCCATTTCGCTCAAAGCATATTGCCATCTGTCGAAAAAATAAGGACATCCGGGGCAATTTGTAATAATCATATCTGGTTTATATGGAGCCATTGAATCAAATTTTTTCTTTGAACATGATATTGAATATCCTCTGTTTGCCTTAACAGCGTATTGCCTAAATCCAAATCCACAACAATGCCTTCTTTCAGGATAATCAATTACACTTCCTCCCCAAGAATCGACCATTCCAGCAAGAACATAAGGATATTCGGCTCCTCCAATTCCTTTATGAGGAAACATTTTAGAATAATGACAGCCAATGTGTTCAACGATTTTTAAAGGTTCTCCAGTTTTTTTATTTACAAGTTTGTATTTGGCTTTTTTTTCTATTTCATTTCTGTATTTAAAAATGATGTCAGAAGTATGAGCAAGATTATCAGGTATTTCAAATTCTCGACGGGTTGCTTTGTAAAGATTTTCGCGAGTTTTTTCAAGTGTTTCAGGAAATTCGTACCATGTTTCTATAATTTCGGTATAAAGTCCGAATGACGTAATGCAAGAAGGTACAAAGTTTTTATATCCTGCTGATGTCATCAATGCGAAATGGCGGGCAACAACTGTCATTGTTGTTTCCAGAGGCACAATATCTGAATGATAAGCAATACCTGTGCATGTTGTATGATTTGGATCATCATACACATCTTTACCCAGTTCAGATATTAGAATACGCAAAAATGTAGCTTCAGAACCTGGGAAAAAATTTTGTCTAATACATGAACGTGCATAATAGTAGTTGTCTTCGGCAATATCTTTTTGATAATCTTTCCAGATTCTTTCTTTTCCTTCAATAATCATAATCTATATTTTATGATGATTCATATTATTTACTTCATAAACATGATTGAAATACTCATCTTGTCCTGATGAAAATTCCAATTTTAATTCCAATGCTTTTTTTCGAGAACATTCTTCAATATAATTGAATTGCTCAGTTGCTCCGGTAACATCAAATATTTTTTGCAATTCGTCTAAATTTTGGTTAGAAATTTTTCTTAAAATTCCTGCTCCTTCTTGTCCATAATTTCCACCCAGACGATCTAAAACAGCTTTTCGGTTATTCCTGTACCAATCCCATATTGGACCTTGCTCTGGATGCATTTCGGTTGTCATTTCATCAATATGAACACAATATCCATATTTTAAAATTGTATCGCCAATTGTTCTTTTTAATGCTAAAAGTTGTCGTCCTTTTTCTGACTCTATAAAGTTTCCAGTTTTTATGGATAGAGCACGTAAAGCAATAATAACCAAACCTGGAGCATTTGACCGTGGACAGCGAGTTTTGCACGACATACATTCGCCACAATACCAAATTGTTTCGCCTTTCAATAACTCTAGTATTTTGCTATCGTCTTTGCTCTGAACTGTGTCAATTACTTGTCGGGGGTCGTAATTGTAAAATTCTGCGGCTGGGCATATTGCAGTACATGTGCCACAATTAAAGCAGGCATTTAAGCCTTCTTTTAATCTGACATCTTCTAACAGCTTTTTATACAACGTTTTCATTTGTTATAACTTTATAGTTAGCATTATCCAGCCCCAATTAGCATATTTCTCAAAATCGCCACCCTTAATTACTGATAATGATTTTGTTGCAAAAAATGTTGAATATCCGAATTGAACATTGGCATTTTCATTAATTTTATAGTTAATTGAAAAATCAATTTCTGAACCCAATTGTTTATTCAAAGTTGTTACATTAACAGTATCTGTTTTGTCAATCAATTTTCCTGTAAGTTGAAAATTATGATATGCAAGACTTGTTGAAAAATTTGAATTTAACTTATAATTTAACTGACAATAATAATCAGAAAGTCCTCCTCCACTTGTATTTTTGTCAATTTCAGTAAAATAATCCATAAAGCCTAAAAATCGGTGTCCAATGCCATATAAGTTGCTAAAAGCATTATTTTTTTTGTTTTCAGTATTTGTTTCGTCGTTTCCTGAAAAATAATCAGTTGCAACAAATACATCAACATTTTTTGTTAAATAATATCCGGCTTTTGCAGAAAAGAAATAAGCGTTAACATCGTTTCCTTTAATATCTTTTCCTGCTTGATAATATCCTGATAAATCGGCATATAATCCAATAGTATCGTTTTTGTAATTAATATTTCCACCACTTGTAGAACGAACATATAATATTTTTTCGTTTTTATCTTTCTGATTTCCATCAGCAATACTTATAACAGAGGTTTTTAGGTTTTTATTCAGCTTGTACGAAAGCCATAAATATGATAGTGATTTATAATATTTTACAGGATAATTACTTTCAAAGCTCTTATCAATATCATTATTATAAGCTAATCCAAGATGTGCCTGAAAGTCAGATTTTTTGTACTTTATCATTGCAACATCATGTGTTGCCCCAACATTATTCCAATTATTAATAGAAAGTAATCGTTCATCATCGTATTTTAGTTCCTGCCTTCCAACCTTAATTGCCATACTCTGCTTTAGCTTTATTTCTGCCCATGCTTCATATAATAATGTACTAGCAATATCATCTTTGCTTTTTACTTCTCCCCAAATTCTTGCATCTTGAATAGAAATAAATGTGCTTATATTATCCTTTTCAAATGAGAATTTTACTCTACTTCGTTGCGATGTTATATAAGCTGGTTTTGTAAGCGAATCACGCAATGATTTATAGCCATTTCGATATTCGAAACGAGGTCTTATTTCGCAATTAAATTTCGATTGTGCGAATGAATTTGTTATAAAAAACATTACAATAATAACTAAACAAATTTTTTTCATATTTAAATTACTTTTTTAAGTTTCTAAAATATTAATAAATACTAAGCTTATATAGGTTATTTAGCATATATTTAATTATAAAAACCTTTTAAATAAGCCTTAGTTTTTTCCATTTTTGGGTTTTCAAAAAATTCATGAGCCTCACCATGTTCAATTACTTCGCCCATATACATAAAAACAACATAATCGGCAATTCTTCGGGCTTGTCGCAGAATGTGAGTAACCAGAACAATAGTGTAATGCTGCTTTAGCTGAACAAATTTTTCTTCAATAGCCTGACTTGAAATTGGATCTAATGCCGAAGTTGGTTCATCGGCAAGTATGAAATCGGGGTCAACTGCCAATCCTCGTGCAAGACATAGACGCTGTTGTTGTCCGATTGACAGGCAAGATGCAGGGTCTTTTAATCTATCCTTTACTTCGTCCCAAATACTTGCCTGACGCAAATAATGTTCGACACGTTTATCGAGATATTTCTTCTTTCGTCGTCCGCTAATTCGTAGCCCATAAGCAATATTATCGTAAATGCTCATTGGCAGTGGATATGGGCGTTGCGATAAGAAACCCATGTTTTTGCGGATTAATGAAACATCGGTTTTAGATGTAAAAATATTTTCGTTATTTATAATTACTTCGCCATCAATTTTTACACTATCGTTAAGGTCGGTAAGTCGATTAAAGCTCTTTAATAATGTGGTTTTTCCACAGCCCGAAGGACCTAAAATTACAGTAATTTTATTAGCAGGAATTAATATATTTATATCCTTGAGTATTTGTTGTTTATCTATGTATAGATTCAGATTTTTAACCTGAATTGTTGATTTATTATCCATTTTAAAACTTTATTTTATTTTTTTGATATTTTCTTACTAATAATCTCGATATAACGCTAATTATTAATATTATAACAGTCAAAACTACTGCCGATGCATAAGCTCTGTTTTTAACTTCTGCAACTGGTGATGAAAGTTGAAAAAATATTGCAAGTGGCAAAGTTGCTGCCTGTTGATTTAATGATGTTGGGATTGAATCGGTAAAGCCTGTGGTAAATAATACTGAAGCAGCATCACCAATAGCTCTTCCGAAAGATAAAAGCACTGCTGTAATTACACCCGGAAAACATTGTTTTAAGAAAACTTTATAAGCGGTTTCTGATTTTGTTGCACCTAATGAGAGCGATGCCTCAAGTAATCCATTAGGCACAGTTTTCAGTACCTCATCAATTGCCCTGACTATAATTGGAATAATAAAAAGTGTAACTGTAATTATTCCGGCAAGTAACGATGTTCGCATGCCAAAATATATCATTAACGAAAATCCAAATGCCCCATAAACAATAGATGGAACACCCCAAAGTAAATCTAGGAAAAATCGAATTGTATTTACAATTTTTTTATGCTTAGATAGATGTATATTCATATATAATGCAACAGGTAATCCTATAATTACAGCCAAAATAGTTGACGAAGCGGCTAAGTACAATGAACCGATTATAGCGTTTAAAATACCGCCTTCTTTACCAAAGTAAAAACCACCTTTTGGAGTTTGGCTAATCATTTCCCATGATAGTGAAGGGATTCCTTTTATAAGAATGCTGAAAATGATTGATAATAATGCAATTGCAATAATTATTGTAGATAAATACATTAGTACTTTAAATAACTTTTCTTCGATTTTTTTGAAATTCATTTTTTTATCATTTTTTTGCCACAAAGGCACAAAGACTCAAAATTCTTTTTTATTACCTTATACCTATTTACCCATCTACATAAGTCCCATTATAACATTATACCGCTTATACTCTAATACCATTATACCTTATTTATACATTCTTTCATACTTAATAATCGCCATTCGAGATGCGAAGTTGAAAAGCAAAACAACCGCAAATAAAATAAAGGCAGCAAACATTAAAGCTGAATCGTATAGCGGAATCGACATCATTTCACCATAATTATTTGCTATTAAAGCCGGCAATGGATAACCAGCATCAAACACGCTTGTAGGAATTTTAATTACATTTCCAACGACCATTAAAACCGCAATAGTTTCTCCGAAAGCCCTTGAAATTCCTAAGCCAAAAGCAGAAATAATTCCGGGATATGCTTTTTTTATTACTACAAATTTTATTGTTTCCCAACGACTTGCACCAAGCGAAAGCGAAATTTCTGTTAGGTCAATTGGTACAGCTTTAAATATTTCAATTAAGATATTTAAAATGAAAGGAATAATCATTACAGAAAGGACTATAGCACCAGATAATATGCAGTAACCCGATGTTTTTATATTAAAAATTGGTGCAATATAGTCCGAAACCATAGGCACTATAAGTAATAAACCCCATACACCATAGACTACAGAAGGAATACCTGCAAGAATATCAATTACGGGATGCATTAAACTTAACATTCGTTTTTTTCCATACTGAGTTAGCAGTATTGCCGACAAAAGACAGATTGGTGCCGAAAACAATAATGCAAGAACTGTAACCCATAATGAGCTTATGATAAATGGTAAAAATCCAAATTTTTCTTGACTGGGTAGCCATTCTGACGTAAAAAGTAAATCTATAATTGGTATTTTTTCGAATAAATAGCTTGACTTAAAATATAAGCCAATTAACATTATAAAAGGAATTGTTATAATGAATATGAAACTTAATAGCATCCATTTGCTATGAATCTTGTTAATGATTAACCTATTGAGCCTATAAAGATTAAGCTTTTTGAATAATTCTGACATTAATTGCTGATTTTTTGCAGTTCAAGTTTGATTTTTTCATCAGATAATTGAACATATCCTGATTCTGTAACATATTTTTGTCCATCAGTTAAAATCCATTTAACGAAGCTTATAAGAGCTTCATTTTGAGGTTTGTTTTTTGTTACAAAATATAAGTCACGGGCGGGAGGACTTGGATATTTATCGTTTTTAACAGCAGTCATTAAATCGTCAAGATTGTCGTAGAAATTTTCATCTTCATCAATTTTTCCATTGCTGTTTAAGTCTAGTGGAACTACTTCCATTCCTTCATATTTTTTTCGGGTATCAATATCATATACATAAACAATATTGTTATAGCCGATAGAGTTTTTATCGTTTTTGATTGCATCAGCCATTCCTGGGTCGCCATAAACGCCAACGCCATGAAGATCTTCTTGGTTTTTGCCAAGATATAAAGCCCACATTTCTGCTGCACCACAAGCATCTGAACGATTATATACATACATCATTTCTTGTGATTTACAGGTTTTGTACAAATCTTTCCAAGTTCCTATTTTCTTTTCAACATAAATTTGGTAGAATTCCTGTTGTTTAATTCCAATTTGTTTAATTTCAGGCAATACCGGATTGTTAGAATTAACTGTAGCTAATACTGCATCTTTAGTGAGTGCAATTTTAAAAGCTCCTTTTTCTTCTTCTTCTTTACGTATTTCTCTTGACAACATTCCAACGTCAACCATGCCTGAAAGTACGTCTGTCATTCCTTTTCCGGCACCTCCTGCTGAAATATCAATTTTAACATCAGGGTTTAATTTTTTAAATTCCTCTGCCCATTTTACAGCCATAGGGTAAAGAGCAAAAGCCCCAGAAATGCTGATTGTTCCTTTTAAAGTTGTTGACTCTGATTGAGGTTCGGTTTTATTACTGCATCCAGCAAAAATATTTGCCAGAATTGCTACAATTACTAAATTACAGACTTTTGTTTCCATGATAATTAGCGTTTAATTTTCATGGACAAAATAACTGTACACAAACCGCTTTTGTAACAGTTTAAAAGCTTAAATTTAAGGAAGTTTTATACGATTAGTAAATATACCTATTCGAAATACGTTTAAAAGCGTATGGAGTGTACGACATTTTGTCTCAGAGTCTCTTTTTATGAGATTATGTTGGAGCGAGAATAGTTATTCAAACAGAAATTCTGTTTACAGGACTCTACGTCAATTAATAACCTATCATTTTTAAATTAATCGTATGTCCGATAATTTCTTTTTGCTTTATATACATGTTTTTAGTAAGTTAAATTGGGTTAAAAAAATAAAAAACGTTACGTTTTTAACATTTTATGTGATTAATATAGTATAATAACTAACAATTTTTGCAAAAACATTAATCAACTTATTAAGTATATTCGTCAATGATTATCATTATTTAATCACTAATAACTTGACGCTTATAAATAATAATTATTTTAAGATTAAAAGATATTAAATAATGTTTTAAATTTACAATGTTACAAAACCACACAAAATGTTATTTCCTATTGCATATAACAATATAAGCTTAAAATACTCAGAGGCACAACCCTCTGAAGCTCGCATTATACTAGAGAGAGAGAGAGAGAGAGAGAGAGAGAGAGAGAGAGAGAGAGAGAGAACTCCTTTATACATAAAAAATCCAAAACTAAAAGCTCAAAGCAAAAAGCCCAAAGTAGCAATTTCGCTTACAACTTTGGAGATAACACACTTTTTTTCTACCGAACTACAAAACAACGTTTTAAAACTTTGGCAAAGTTCAAAAAGCTAATAACAAATGTAGAATATTAAATGTAGAATGATGATAAAAACAAACAACATTTCGGCATTTAGACTACGCTTCTATGTCCGAAACTAAATGACCACAAATAACCAATTAAATAAATAAACTATGAAAAAAAATCTTTATTATTTAGTGTTAATACTAGCTATTAACTTAATTGCAATTAATGCAAATGCACAAACAGTACCTGCATCACAACAATTAATCTATTACCAAAACTTCGACAGTTTGCAACACTCATCAACAACTTATCCAGTTGCTTATCAAGGCTGGAAGGTTGCAAATTCGTCAGGGGCTTCGTTTAAAACCGTAGCACCAATAGCCGATGTATCGCTCATAGCTAATGGTTCGGCGAGTTCTTCTGCTGGTGGAATCTATAACTATGACGGAAAACTTGGTATGCTGGCTTCCACATCAATTGACCCTGCAATTGCCACGACTATAAATACATTGGGATTCTCAAATATTATTGTTACTTTTGATATTATGACAATCCGAAATCCATACAACGGAGGAGCTAATACACGCCTTAATAATATTGAACTTCAATACCGAACAGCTAATGGAGTTGGTGCATTTACTTCGCTTTCGGGCAGTATTTATAGAAACAATACAACTACTCAAACAGGCACTGGAGTTACCACTCCACAAAACCTACAAACAGTTACAGTTAGCTTACCTGCAAGTTGCGAAAACCTCGAAACTGTACAGTTACGTATAGTTCAGCGAGACTCTACAGGCTCAGGTTCAAGACCATCGTTTGCAATAGATA
>MEND01000174.1:34453-42862 GCA_001768975.1 Bacteroidetes bacterium GWA2_31_9
TGGTTCGGTTCAGCTTTCGGCAATAAATGGCACATCGTGGTTATGGAGCAATAACGAAACTACGCAATCAATTACAGTTTCAAATTCGGGCAATTATAATGTAACAATAACAAATGTAGCAAGTTGTAGTTCTGTGGCTACAGTAGTTAATGTAACAGTAAATTCGTTTAATACAAATGCAACATTATTTACCGAAACCAATGGAACAGTTTCAGAATTTATTCCGGTCGATACTTTTGAACTAAGTAATGGTTTCGATAACGCTCTGCTTACAATGAGCGGAACAACCGACGTTCGCTACACATCGGCATCGGAAGGCTACACAGGAGCATCGGGCGGAGCTAACGTTTTCTTTACTCTTACACAACCTGTTTATTTTCAAATAGCAGAAATTAATACATCACAATACGAAAATCTATCTCTAAGTTTTGGAATATTTAAAAGTACAAATGCCTCAACTGGTTCGGGCTTTATAGTAGAAACCAGTACAAACGGTATAGATTTTAGTCAACTAAGCTACAATGCCCTGCCCACTGGCTCCGGCACTGCAATATGGTATTATCGTACAGCTAACGAAAATTTACCAATTGCAAATAATCTTTATATACGATTTAGCCAAACCGATACTTCAACTTATTATCGTATAGATGATATTAGGCTTACAGGAACTGTTACAGAGCCATTTATTACAAGCAACCAATCAACTACATTTTGTGCAGGCGATAGCATTTTGCTTACAGCAAGTTCGGCAAACTCATATTTATGGAGTACAGGAGCTACAACACAATCAATATATGTAACCGTAAGCGGGAATTATTCGGTTAGTGTGAGTGATGGGAATGGTTGCAGTTCAAATACAAATATTAATGTTGATTTACCTACTCAATTATTGTTATCTTATGAAACAACTAATATAACATGCCCAGGTTTAAATACTGGGATTATTGATTTAACAATTACTGGAGGTATTACACCTTACACTTTTTTATGGACAAATGATTCTACAACAGAAGATTTAAGTTATATTGTTGCAGGTGCATATATTGTAACTGTAACCGATAACAATAATTGTATTGTAATTGATTCAATTACAGTAACCGAACCAGATATTCCTTCTACTAAACTAAAAGATGAATATTGCATTTTAGGGAATCTTGAATTAACAGATACTCTTTATGCTGATTCAATAAATGGTGCCACAAGCTACGATTTTTATATTTTCAATAATTACACAGGTTATAGCTACACCTATACTGATAGTATTCCTCTACTACCAGTTTCTCAAATCCCTGACTTATTAAATGATTATATTTATACTGTACAGGTAAGAATTGATACTGGAACTTGTACAACTAGCTATGGCGAATCGTGTTTCTTTAGTTTACTAAACGACCCTTTAAATATTAATGAAGCTCCAATTGAATATCGTGATTATGGTGATTATTCAAATTTTATTAAGATTAAATTTGTTAATAGCGATGTTATTAATGCATCGCCTTCAAATCCTGTTGTAAAAGGCACAAACTCAATAAAAGAAAATTACCCTTCTTTAAAATTTATTTTTGATGATTATATTGCTCGAGCTGGAGGAAATAACAACGAAATTACTTTTAAACGAAATAATATTGACCAATATCTTGATAACGAAAAAGTAAGAAATATTTATAATGTATATTTCCCTGTTTTAATTAATATAGACAGTTTAGCAAACGAATTAATAAATAATCCTTTTGTTGACGCCATCTCCAAACCATCAATAATAAGTTTAACATCTGTGCCTTACGGCGATCCTGGCTCGCAAAACAATCCTTATGCTAATTGGTATTTAGAGCAAATACAAGCCCCAGAAGCATGGGTTTTTATGCAAGATGTTCAAGACCCTATTTTAGTTGGAATTATTGAAAATGGTAGAGTATCATTGGATCAACAAGATATTTCTTCAACCAATATTGCAAATTTGTTTCAATATAATGCGAGTGATCCAATTAAAGATCATGCAACAAAAGTTGCAAGCATTATTTGTGCAGATAATAATAATTATGGAGTAATATCTGTAGCAAATGATATTTTGCAAATAAGTAGCCATGAAGACCTTTCAACTGATGGCGATTTATCTGACGCATTTACAGAGTTATATCAATTACCGAGTTTGCCAAGAATAATTAATTGTAGTTTTACTTATACTAGATTGATTAAAAATGCTGCTCATACATTTAGATATAAAATTTATAGATCTTATTTAGACAAACAAGCTGATTTGTATATTTTAGAAGCCTTACAAGCTGCAGGCGTACTATTGTGTGCAGGCACAGGTAATTTTATGTGTGAAGGTACAGATATGTCATATAATTTTCTTGATTTATCAAATAGTCCGCAGTATAACAATATGTTAAAAGGAATTGGATATCCATTTGGATTGCCAGATGTTATTGGTATTGGAGGCACAGCTAAAGATTATTCTGGTAATTTAAATTTTGAATATGGCTTGGGCAGTGGGAATGTTATTTTAAATACTAATCAGGCAATAACAAGTGGTGGAAATTATAATTACAATATTTTCAATCCTTTATTACCACCAACTTCAAACGATTATTTGTTTCAACAAGAGGGCTATCTTGATATTGTTGCACCTTCAAAATTTATTGATGTTGCTACCAGCCAGAATACCATTGAATATGATTCAGGAACTAGCTTGGCTACACCTATAGTTGCGTCTGTTGCAGCAAGTATGATGGCTGTTAATAACACACTTTTAAACGACGAAATTTCTAAAATACTTATGGAAACTGCAGATAAAGTTAGTTATAATCCTAATGGTCTTGTAAAAACAGAGCTAAACACATCCGTTCCTTTTACTAAAGGTTATACATATTCAAATACTGACTTTAACGATAATAATTTAGACCTTATTATGGGGCATGGCAGAGTAAATATGCTAAGTGCTGTAATGAATGCCGCATCATTAAATACTGGTGGTTTTACAATTTCTAATTCATTGCCTTATCATCATATTATTGTTAACAATGTAAACGAGCAAAGCTATTTAACCAATAATTATTTTGAATCTTATGAATATGATGCTATTTTAAACCAGTATGATGGAAAGATAATGTTCTCAGGAAGCGGTGCATTGTTTGAACTAGCAGCTAACTCAACTTTTAGGATTACAAACCGGGCTGAAATGGATTTTTTGAGTGGCTCTGAATTACGTATTGATGAGGGAACTGATGGACAAACGACAAAGTTAATTGTTGATTATGACCCTGTTTCACAATATGGAGGAATACTTAACCTTAATGATGGTAGTACATGTAGTTTCCCGAATAATACTTTGCTTGATGTTAGACAAAGTATGATAATAAGCAATACTCTTACCATTGAATCAGGAGCGACATTTCATTTACAGGGAATCTTAAATATTTATAATGGAGGCGAATTAATTATTGAAGAAGGGGCATATTTATGTATTGAACCAGGTGCAGCTATCCATAATTATGGTTCCATTAATATTTCGGAAAATTGCATAATTGGTATCAATCCACAAGTTAATGAGCATAATCAATCAACTTCTTGCAGTAATCTTTGTTCATTCTTTAGTGGGTCTAATTATAATGAATTTAGCGGTGCCCATGTAGTTTATAATGATGCATGTCTTGAACTTACAACAAATACCATCATTAATGATGAAAGCTGTTCAGGGAATGACGGCTCAATAACAGTCGATATACAAGGAGGAACAACTCCTTATACATACTTATGGTCAAATAGCCAGACAACAAGTATTATTAATAATTTATCAGCCGGAACTTATTCTGTAACTGTCTCAGATGATTCATCTCCAGCAGTTTCTGTTACTTATAGTTTTGATGTTAATGCTTCTACATCAATTACTCTTTCTACTTCATCTACTGATGTATATTGTCAAGGCGGAATTAATAGCGGTACAGCAACAGTTACAGCTACAGAAGGAACTCCTCCTTACTCATATTTATGGAGTAACAGTCAAACTACACAGACTACAATAAATTTAATTGAGGACACTTATTATGTTACAGTTACAGATGCTTTAGGTTGTTCAGCGAACATGTCTATTCTAGTAAATACTGACCAAGACAATGCTCCAATATCAATTACACTACATACTACAGATATGACTTGTTATGGAGGGCATGGTTCTGTTTGGGCAACAATAACAGGTGGTTCAGGTCAATATTCTGAATTTTGTACAAATTCTAATGGAGAACCTGTATATTTACAGTATATTCCTAGTTCTGGCAGTTATACATATACTACTTATGATGGCAATGGGTGTATGGCTTCAGAAGATTTTTATATTTATGACAATACTGTTGATATAAATATCTCTATTTCTAAAACAGATGCTAATGCATGCAATGTTGCAAATGGTTCCGCAACAGTAAGTGCAACAGGAGGTGTTTTACCATATACTTACCAATGGTCTAATTTTCAAACAACGTCAGATATAGAAAATTTATTACAAGGGATATACTATGTTTCTGTTTTCGATGCAAATTACTGTTATGAAACTAGCTCTGTTGTTATTGAAAATTCAAATGGTTTTTCTGTGAATTTTAATATAGATGAAATTTCATGTTTTGAGGCAAATGATGGTGCAATTAACACAACTGTATCGGGAGGAACAGCTCCTTATACTTATTTGTGGAATAGCTCTGAAACAACTCAAAATATTTCAGGCTTAAGCGAAGGTTCTTATTCATTAACTGTTTATGATTCTAATAATAATTGCCAAACTAATTCATATACATTATTAGAGCTTGATTTTTTATATGTTACACTATCATCTGACGAATATATGTGTAATGGCAGGTATATTACTGTTGAATCGCATGGAGGTACGCAACCATATACTTACATTTGGGATAATTTACAAACAGGTTCAACAGGATTTTATTCAACACCTGGTCATTATTATGTAACTGTTACTGATGCACATGGGTGTACTGATGGATATGGTAATGTGTTTTACGATTCTTTTGATTTTAGTTTTGATGTGAGTATTACAAATGCTACAGGATGTGGTAATGCAAATGGTTCTGCACAAATTACTAATTATTATTATGGTTCTGCTCCTTTCACTTATTTATGGTCTAATAGTACAACAAATGATAATATTACGAATGTTTCAGCAGGGAATTATACTGTTACTGTAACTAGTGACGAAAGTTGCGAATCTGTTCAAAATGTTATTATTGCTAACGACAACAGTCCTGTATTTATAATTAGCAAAACAGATATTTTTTGTAATGGAATGCCTAATTCAGGCTCTGCAAACGTAATTCCAGCTAATACAAATGCTAATTACAGCTATTTATGGAGTAACAGCCAAACAACGCAATCTGTAACTAATTTAGCAGATGGCAACTATTCAGTAACTGTTACTGATAATGTAAGTGGTTCGTGCAGCATAGGCTATATTACAATAAATATTTCTGCTCCATTAGATGTAAATATTTCAATTACTCAAATTACTACAATAAGTCCACCTGATGGAACAGCCACAGTTACTGCTACAGGAGGAACTTCACCATATTCTTATTCATGGAGTGATGGTCAAACAACTCAAACAGCTACTGGTTTAACAGGTGGTTACTACACTGTTACAGTTACAGATAACAATGGTTGTTACGAGTCTGGCACAGCATTTCTGAACTATGCTGCTGGTGTTGCACATTGGCCATATCATCCTCAAAATGGAACTATTAGAGAGCATGGTAGAAATATTCTATCTAATGGTAATTCTGTTATTGCATCGGGTTGGTTTACTGAAGATATTACTTTCGATAATTTTAATTTTAGTACTTCTTCCGGTGCATCATATATATCATGGTTCGATTTATATGGAAATCTTACAAATGCTAAAAAACTAAATAATAGTACTATTTATTCACAAACATTAGATAATCAGGGTTGTTTAATTATTTCTGGTTTAGAAGCAAGTAGTACTTTTATAATTAAATATAGTGTTTTAAGCCAAGTTCAAATGACTAAATCAATACCATTAACAAATGGAAGAATTACGGGTATTACAACTGACAGTCAATATAATATTTATATAACAGGTTGGTTTCAAGATAATAGTATTACTTTCCCTGATATTAATACAACATTATACAATCAAGGTGGGATTGATTATTTTGTAGCTAAACTAAATTCTTCATTAACATTTCAATGGGTCTCACAAGACAATGGGAACACAATTAATTACGACTTTTCAGAAGATATAGTTTATGGTAACGATAAAGTTTTTATTACAGGATCTTCTGATGATATAATCTTTATTAAAAGTTACAATAAAATTACTGGAGATTTGATTTCTGCAAACAATAATTATATTTCTGGTCATTCAAATGCAATTGAATTTAGATATGTGGGTGGTTATATGTGTGTTTATATTGCCGGTATAAGATACATTAATAATTCATCGCAAATTTATGTATCTAAAGCAAATGATTATGACTTAGCTAAAATTTGGGAACAGACATGTGGCGACCCAACAAGTTCATTAAGCAATGGAGCAACTGATATTGCAGTAGATAATAATGGATATGCTTATGTTACGGGACAACTTAGTCGTGCTGATTTTCCTATTGTTTCTCCCGTTTTCACTTTTACAAGCACATTTCCATCTCATAATAATTTTATTGCTAAATTTGAACCTACACTTGGTACAGTTCAATGGGTAGAAACTTCTGGTGGCACTGCATCGCAATCAACTTATTCAATAACTCATAATCCAAATGGCGATTTATTTGTAACAGGGGAATTTGCAGATGATGCTGAATTTGGGAGCACAACAATTTCAGCTTATTATGGTACTACAGATGCATTTATTGCAAGAGTTGTAGAAGAAGCAGGAATTGGTCATTACAAAAATTTATATATAAGTAATGATATTATAACTAATATAAAGAATCCTGAATATTCAATTGCACCAAACCCTACAACTGGAGTACTCAATATTTCATCAATTAATCAAATTCAAAAAATTACTGTATATGATTTAGTTGGTAGTAAAATATTTGAGATTGACAAAATAAATAGTCAAAATACAACTATTGATTTAAAACCTTTACCAGATGCCATTTATTATTTAAAAATCGAAACAGTTAATGATGTTTATACAGAGAAAATTATTAAAATTAATTAAAACAAAAATGTTATGAAAAATTATTTAATTATATTATTTAGCTTATTTAGCTATTCTTTATATTCACAGCCAATTCAGGTTGTTTTTTCTGACGAATTGAGAGGCGCTAACGATTGGGGTGATTATAATAACGATGGTTATTTAGATTTTATGAAAATTGGGAGAACAGGTCAAATTCCAAATCAATATTTAAAAGCAGCACTTTATATTAATAACTATGGAGGTTATTTTTACGAATACCCTAATTTGCAATTTATAGCAATTGATGAAACTAATCGAAAAGGTAGTATTAAATGGATTGACTATAATAATGATAATATTCTTGATTTGTTCATTAGTGGAGATACTGATATTACTTATAATACTACACCCATTTCAAAACTTTATAAAAACAATGGAAATAGTACATTTTCAGAAATTGTTTTACCATTTGCAAACAAAGCAGGAGGTGCTGGCTGGGCTGATTTTGATAACGATGGCGATTTTGATTTAATTCTATTGGGCGATACTACTATAATATACTTTAATGATGGTAATGAAAGTTTTATTGCCTATACTGATAGTGTAATAAATAAAATTGCGAATGAGTCGTTTGCTTTAGGCGATTTTAATAATGATGGTTTTATTGATATGATTGGGGAATCTAAAGTTGATTATAAAATAAAGTTGTATAAAAATATTGGAGATGGAAGTTTTATTGAGATTTCTGACAATAATTTCCCACTAATTGAAGGGTCAATAGACTTAGGTGATTATGATAATGATGGTGATTTAGATATTATACTATCTGGTAGTATTATTGAACCAACAAGATGTTATATTTTTAAAAACAATGGGAATTTTGTATTTTCATTATTAACAACTATAGGTGCTTATTCTGGTTCCTATTGGGGTGATTATAATAATGATGGGAAACTTGATTTTATAAATACAGGTGGTGGTCATGATGGGGATATGGGAGTTTATGGTGGTACAGAATATTATAGAAATATAGGGAATAATAATTTTATCCCAGATATTGATCTTTATGATGAAGATGGTTATGATGCAAAATGGGCTGATATTGATAACGATGGAGATTTAGATATATCTATTTCTGATTATAATTATATTTTTAATATTTACAGTAATACAACTAGTACAATAAATCTACCCCCAAATGCACCAACAAATTTAACAACCACAACAAATGGAAATGATTTAATTTTACAATGGGATAA
>MEND01000175.1:0-4421 GCA_001768975.1 Bacteroidetes bacterium GWA2_31_9
AACATCTTAAACGATAATTTTCAAATAATTAAACCTGATTTTTCGGGTTCCTATTTATAATGAGTATATCACCAGAACCTACAATTTCAAGGTTTTCAGAAATTGGATTATATCTGTAACCATTACTGCAATCTAACACATGTAAATTATTCCAGTTTGTTAAATCATCTGTTCCATCAGAGTCTTTATAAGGACCTCTAATAAAATCTATTCCTACAGCAGGAGGATATGCTCCATAAGCCCAAGATTGTCCACTTCCGTCAACAGATGTTCCGTTATAAACATATCCTAGTCCTCTGCTAACATCGCAACCAACAAAGTCGTCTTCGGCAAAACCCAAATCGGCATCTGTCCAAAATCCAATATAAGAATCGTGAAAGGCATTAGTAGATCTGTTAAAAATTTCGTATTGATAAAAAGTAGAATTATTTATTGCTGCATCGTTAGACATATAAGCAAATGCCTGAGCATGAACCTCTATACCAAAAGCATCTCCACCAGTTTCGGTATGAATATTTCCATTATCGTTAAAAACCCACCATAAAGCAACGTCGCCATATAAAATAGATTTGTTACTACCCGGAATATCTTGGCAATTAATATTTTCATCAAGGTCGAAGTATGGATAGTCGCCATCATTGGGATTATAAAATGCATCGGAATTATTATCATAAAAGGGAGCTAAATAATTTGAATAATTATTAGCAATATCTCCATTAGCGGGCCAGTTAATTATTGAATTTGGTATTGTATAATACGGAAACAAACTATCGCGTTGAGCAACTGGAGTATTATACCATTGTCTGAAAGCTTGTACTTCATATCTTGTAATTTGAAAAATTTTATCATAAAGCAAACATGTTTCAACTGCTGTTGTTGCTTGACTTGCACCTGTTGTTACTAATGGTCCTGGCCAGAAATCATTTCCATTTTGTCTAAATTTTTGTCCTGCAACACGCAATTGTCCGTTTTGGTCGAGTCCTCCAATCCATATTGAACCTGCAAATAATGATGATTTTCCTGAACCTTTTGGGATTTCATATTTTGCAACACCTTGCAAATCCCACCACATATCACTACCATTCATTATTAATGCTCTTACATTGTTTATGTCAAGGTAATAAGCAGAAGATGGAGGTGTACATCCAGCACTTTGACTATGACTTTTAAAGTTTATAAAAACTAAAAAAAACGCTACAATTAAGATGGAGATAAGATTTTTCATGGTTATAAGTTTTAATCTATGATATTGTACATGTAAACATACAAAATATAAAAATACTATTTATATGTTTTACAACATCTTTATTTCAAATAGTTTAAATCAGTTTCCCAAAGGTAATTTGGAATCTAGAGATTTAGTGATATAGAATTTTTGGATTCATTTTCTATAAATGTTTCGACAGACTCAATACATCGCATTTCGTTACTCTGTAGCTCTGTGTCGTTTTTTGATTTGCTTTCTATAAACATTTCGCTACTCTGTAGCTCTGCGTTGTTGACTGCAAACGGCTTACTGTTTAATGATTACTTTCCTTGTCTTGGAGCTTGGGGTTTGGGATTTGGAGCTTAAATCTTTATCATAGGAGGATTCTTTTTCTATAAATGTTTCGACAGGCTCAACACATCGCATTTCGCTACTCTGTAGCTCTGTTTCGTTGACTGCAAACTGCTTACTGTTTAATGATTACTTTCCATGTCTTGGAGCTTGGAGTTTGGGATTTGGAGCTTTCTTAAAATTTTTTCCTCAAAACCATCAATCCATCTCTAAACTGATTACTTTCCTTGTCTTGGAGCTTGGAACTTGGAATTTGGAGCTTGGAGTTTGGGATTTGGAGCTTTCTTAAAATTTCTTCCTCAAAACCATCAATCCATCTCTAATGGGAAACATAACATTTTCAACTCTATTGTCGTTGTGAACGAATGAATTAAAATCTAGAATTCCTTTAGTGTATGTATCATTTGGTTGAAGTTCTTCAATGACTTTTCCACTCCAAAGAACATTATCGGCTATTATAAAACCTCCTTGCTTTATTTTATCAAAAATCAAGTGATAATATTCCAAATACTCACGTTTATCTCCATCAATAAATGCTAAATCATAACTATAATTTAAGTTATTGATTATAGTTTTTGCATCGCCAATAAAACACTTTATTTTATCTTCGTTATTCGATAATTTGATATATTTTTGAATTATTGATTCTAACTCATCGTCAATTTCTATTGTATGAATTTCTCCCTTTTCACCCAATGCCTCAGCCATACAAATTGCAGAATATCCAGTATAAGTACCAATTTCCAAAATATATTGTGGTTTAATCATATAGCAAAGCATTTTAAGAATCTGCCCTTGCACATGCCCTGACAACATTCTAGAATGTAGAACTTTTAATTTTGTAAAGCGATTTAAATCTTTTAAAACTTCGGTTTCAGGCTGAGTATGATTTTCGATATATTTTTCGAGTTCGTCTGATATTAAATTCATGTATTATTAATGATTTAATTTTTAATAATCTTTACTTTTTTAAATAATAAAGACACTTCGACAGGCTCAGTGTCCAGTCCTATTTATAAAGTAAATGAGAAATTTTTGATTCTTCAAATACTTCGTTTGCAATTTCGAGCATATCTAAAGCAGTTAGTTTTTCAATTTTAGTATAGATTGATTCAAGACTATCAACTTTATTAAACAATAAATAACTCTTTCCTAAGCTAAACATTTGATTAAGGTTATTGTCAGAGCCAATTGTAATTTGTCCAATCAGTTGATTTTTTGCTTTTTTAAGTTGAACAGAGCCTAGTTTGGTATTTTGTAGAATTTTAATTTCTTTTAAAACCAAATCATAAACACGTTTCAGATTCTCTTTATCTGTGCCAAAATAAATATATGACAATCCAGAGTCTGAATAATAATTATAAGCCGATTCTACATTATATACATATCCATATTTTTCTCTTAAAAGCATATTCAGTCGGGAGTTCATGTTATTTCCTGCTAAAATATTATTTAAAAGAATCAATCCCAGTCGCTTTTTGTTTTTAATATCGTAAGCAACGCTACCTAAAATACAGTGAGATTGATGTGTATCTTTATCAGATTCGCTTTTTGATATTATATAATTTGAACTCTTTCGTCGGTTAACTTGTCTAAGATTTTGCTTAATGTTACTAAAATACAGTTCAAATAACTTAACCAGTTTTTCAAATGAAATATTTCCAACAGAACTAATAATAATTCTATCGGTATTGTAATTATTTTGCATAAAAATCTCAACATCGGAGGATGTAAAAGATTTTACACTTTTTTCTGTTCCCAGAATACTTCTCCCAAGTGGATGATTATCGAAAACCATTTGCTCAAACTCATCATAAATAAGCTCATAAGGATTATCGTTATATGAATTTATTTCATCGATTATAACATCCTTTTCCTTTTCTAATTCTTTTGCCGGAAATGTTGAGTTGAAAACAATATCACTAAAAATGTCTAATGCTTTTTCATAGTATTGAGTAAGAAATGTTCCATAAACAACAGTTTTTTCTTTTGTAGTATAAGCATCAAGCTCTCCGCCAACATCTTCAAGACTACTTATTATATGATATGCTTTTCGCTTTTTTGTTCCTTTAAAAATTACATGTTCGATAAAATGAGCCATTCCGTGTTCATTTTTCTTTTCGTCACGTGAACCTGCATCAATAAAAATTCCGCAATGAGCTACTGGAGAAATTGATTGTTTATGAACAATTCTTATCCCATTTTCAAGGATGTGTTCTCTATATTCCATAAATAAAATTAATTGTGCAAAGTAAGATATGCTAAGTCAAATAAAAAATAATAAAATAAGTTTTTATTAATAAAAAAATTGTTTTAAATTTGCACCTCAATTTTGAAGGTACCTTAGCTCAGTCGGTAGAGCAATGGACTGAAAATCCATGTGTCCGTGGTTCGAACCCGCGAGGTACCACAAAAAAAGAGGCTTTTAGCCTCTTTTTTTTTAAATTTCAACTCCTTTAGAAAATTGCTTTTCTGCTATAACTTCTCCATTTAAATTATATTCTTTGTGCTTTCCTTCTTTTAAACCATCACCATAATATTCCTCAATCCAAATAGCACCAGCTTCGTACCACCATTTCCAAAGACCATCACGCTTTCCTGATAAATACTTACCTTGCTGTCTGATATTTCCATTTTCGAACCATTCGGTGTAATTTCCAACCATAATATCCTGATCCATACTGTATTCTATTCCTTTTACTCCTGTATCATACCAGCCAGTAAATTTTCCGTGTTTTTTTCCTTTTAAATAATTTCCTTCAAATTCTGTTATTTCATTTTTGTACCAAGTAGTGACTTTACCTTCTTTTAATCCACTTCGATAATTCATTTCTATGGCTTTTTTGCCATTTTCGAACCACAT
>MEND01000175.1:4454-6679 GCA_001768975.1 Bacteroidetes bacterium GWA2_31_9
TATTACCACTATTATAAAACGAATTGCATTTGCCAGTATAAACACTTGAATCTTCAAGATTGAAATAAATACCATCCCGAACTCCAATTAATTTGCAGTTTTTTGATTTCTCACCGCAAGAGATTAAAAATAAGATTGAAACAAAAATTATTGAAAAAAACCTCATGACATTTTTCTTTAAAAATAAAGCATTAAATTTTTCTATACAACCTATTCGTAAAAAAAATAAATGAAAAGTGAATTTTATGAATTTTGATTTGCATTTTTATTTATAACAAACGAATAAATTTGCTCAAATTTAGAAGTTGCAACATCAATATTTTCAATATCTTCATAAATAAGAGTTAGCTTTTCTTTGATTTCTTTCATTTGACATTTTTTAGGGAATGCTTGAATGTAGTTTAAAATATTTTTAAAAGTAGTTGATTTATAATAATCTGAATCGGGATTTACAATAAAATAAATTACCATTTTCTGGTTTTTAAGAACAATCTTTTCCATTCCGAGCCTTACTGCTTTCCAACGAATACGAAGCATATTTAACAAATCTAATGCTGGTTGAGGAAGTTTCCCGAAACGGTCGAAAAGTTCTTTTTCAAAAATTTCGAGTTCTGGTTCGGTTTTTATTTCGTCAAGTTTGCGATATAATTTTATTCGTTCAGGTACACTTTGTATATAATATTCTGGAAATAAAATTTCCATATCAGTTTCAACAGCACATTCTTTAATAAATTCTTTTTCAGTATTTTCATCAACTTCTTCAGTCTGATAAAAATCTTTAAATTCTCCTTCACGAAGTTCCTGAATTGCTTCATCAAGTATTTTATGATAAGTTTCGTAACCAATATCGGCAATAAAGCCACTTTGCTCTGCTCCCAAAAGGTTTCCGGCTCCACGAATATCTAAATCCTGTAGGGCAATATGAAATCCACTGCCAAGCTCCGAATATTCTTCAATTGCTTTAAGCCTTCTTCGGGCTTCGGGAGTCATTACAGAAATGGGAGGAGCAAGTAAGTAACAAAATGCCTTTTTATTTGAGCGTCCAACTCTACCTCTAAGTTGATGTAAATCGCTTAAACCGAAATTTTGTGCATTATGAATAAAAATTGTATTTGCATTCGGAATGTCAAGCCCCGACTCAATTATAGAAGTTGCAACAAGTACATCAAAATCGCCAGAAATAAATTCGAGCATAACTTTTTCGAGATGCTTACCGTCCATTTGACCATGAGCAATTCCAATATTGACTTTAGGACAAAGTTGTTTGATTTTTCCTGCAATTTCTTCAATATTCATTACTCGATTATGAATAAAAAATACCTGACCACCACGATTTACTTCGTACATAATAGCTTCACGAATAATATCATCGTTAAATACATGAAGTTCGGTAATTATCGGATGTCGATTTGGTGGCGGAGTATTTATTACAGACAAATCTCTAGCACCCATCATCGAAAATTGCAATGTACGTGGAATTGGTGTAGCTGTTAGTGTAAGAGTATCAATATTAACTTTCAAATGTTTTAATTTATCTTTAACAGCAACACCGAATTTTTGCTCTTCGTCGATAATTAACAATCCTAAGTCTTTGAATTGCACATCTTTGCTTACAATCCGATGTGTTCCAATTAATATATCAACTTTTCCTTCTTTTAATCCTTTTAGTGCCAAGCGTTGACTTTCAGCACCTTTAAGACGGCTGACATAATCAACAGTACAAGGAAAATTCTTTAATCTATCGCTGAATGTTTTAAAATGCTGCAATGCTAGAATTGTTGTTGGAACAAGAACAGCAACTTGCTTTCCATCGGTAACAGCCTTAAACGCAGCTCTAACTGCAATTTCTGTTTTTCCGAAACCAACATCTCCGCAAACCAGCCTGTCCATTGGGTTTGGCGATTCCATATCTTTTTTAACTGCTGCCGAAGAGTTTGCTTGGTCGGGAGTATCTTCGTAAATAAAAGATGCTTCAAGTTCCTTTTGAAGGTAACTGTCTGGCGAAAAGCTGAATCCATCTTCTTGTTTTCGTTTTGCATAAAGAGATATTAATTCTTTAGCAATATCTTGAATTTTTCGTTTGGTGTTTTGTTTAAGTTTTTGCCAAGTGCCTGTTCCAAGTTTGTAAACATGTGGAGCTTCGCCATCTTTGCTCTTAAATTTTGAAATTTTATGAAGCGAGTGAATATTTACATACAAAACATCTTTATCTTTATAAACAAGGC
>MEND01000176.1:0-7251 GCA_001768975.1 Bacteroidetes bacterium GWA2_31_9
TAATATAAATACAAATATACAATATTTATGAATATTCACATATTATGGAACGAATATTTATTTATATTTATCGCTATTTAGTTCACCCCAGGCTTTGGGTTTATTCAAGGCGAAAATTTTACAAAATCTGATGTTAAAGAAATAAAAAATTTAATCGAAAAAGCACAAGGTAATCTTTAATTTGACCGTGACAATTACATTTGCAACTCAAATAAACCCTGACTCAATCAAAATATTGCAAAATAGTTTACTGTGCAAACGCATAGAGAAAAAATCCCTATGCTTAAATACTATTGACACGGCACTAGATGTTATCTTTATATATACTAACTGTGGCAAGTTTCAAAACCATGTCGCTGATTTAGTAAAAATAAAATCAATGCTTTGAAAAATATTCTTTAACAAAAGCATGATTCTGATTTTCAGTCATTTTGTCGGCTTGTTTTGTTTCAATTTTTATTTTTGCAAACAGATTATTTGCTCTTAAAACATTTAAAAGTTCAACTTTTGCATCTGTAGGTCCAAAAAGGATTACATTATCGTAATTTACTATTATTTCTCCTAATTTTTTGTAATATTCTGCTTGTTGATGCTGTTCTTTGATGTGCATGTTACTTTCACCTTTAAGCAAACTTTGCTCTTTGCTATCGTGTAAGGGTTTTGAAACAACTGTTTTATTTTCAACAAGATTTGGTGTAAACTCCATTACATGAGCAATTGAATGATCCATCCAAATACCTAACTTTTTTTCTGTTTTCATGTGTTTATAATTTTATATATATTTGATATTGAATTAATTATTTTAGCCACAGATTGCACTAATTAACACGGATTTGATTCACAGATTTTTTTTGAAGTAGCACAAGTAAAACAACCAGAGGTTGTTTTAAATCTGTGAACATAGCGAAGCGACTCACGAATGCCTTTAAAATATGCGATTTATGAGTAAAATTTGTGAAATCTGTGGCTAGTATCTTCTCTATAATCCCGATACATCGGGATAAATCGTGTGTCCTTATTTTTGGTCTCCGATAAATCGGAGTAGGTTGTGAATGTTTCATCTGTTTATAACTTTAAGTTGTTTAATTTTTATTGTTTATAGCTATATCTTTTAACTCTATAACAATTTCACTTACATCGTAATTCATTTTTGTTTTAAAATTTTCCCATTTCAATTTTACTTCTGCTTGATATTCCGACATTTGTTTTCTAATTTCGTTATTGTCTTCTTCGAGGTTTTCAGCCCTTCTAATTAAATTTTGGTTTGAGTTATGAATGACTTTTAATTCTTTAATTTTCTTATCATTTATGACTAATTTCTTTTCCATTTCTATTTTAAATTTTGCCCATTCATCAAGATTTTGAATTTGCTTAATAACCAGCTTATTTGAGTCCTGATTTTCATCTTTACTAAAAATATAATTCTCGTTTGAAAGCATTTTTTCTTTCTTAACCATATCAAATGCTTCATCGGCTTTTTGCTCGTGCGATACGCATGAAAATAAAGCAGTTATTAATAAAGCAGTTATTAAGATTTTTGAAATAATATTTAAGTTCATTTACTTATAAATTTAATGATTTGGGTTGTAACTAATCAGTTTCTATTTTAAAATATAATTGCCACAGATTCACAGATTTAAAACAACCAAAGGTTGTTTTATCTGAGAAAATTCTAAATAAATTGTATATTTTTAATCTGTGAATCTGTGGCATGTGTTTGTATTTTAGCGATTTAATTATACTGATTAGTTACTTTGGGTTTAATATTTTTCCAGTAGAAAGTTCTTTATCCCATTGCTCCATAGTAAATATTTGCTTATACGATTTTGGGTGAATTTCCAAGCTTCCAGTAAATGGATGGTCGAGCATAATAATAATAAAGAGCAATATTCCAATAATAACACCTAAAAAAGAATTAAGCGAAACGTGCATTATAGTATGTTCAATATCTAACAACATTGCACAAAATATAGTTATAATTGCACCTAGCATTATTGGAAACCACATTGGTGCAGGTATTTCGGTTTCCATAGATGTAATTCTAAGTCCTCTGTATGTTGCAAGTTCGTTTAAGTGATTAAACATTTCAGCCGTCAACTGAGTTTGAAAAGGAGTTTTTGGATTAAGATGTTCAATTTTATAAAATACTCGGTCAAATGATTCTGTCGTTTTTCGGCTCAATTGCATGTGTTCCATATTTGGAAATTCTTCATCTATTACATTAAAAACAAAGTCGAGATATACAAACATTAGTTGCTTTGATTCTACAGTGTCGGGATAAAACTTAATGTCTCGATAAAGACTCATTGCATAGCTCCCTTCCTTGCTCACAGTGCTTCTTGTTGAGTTTAACTGGTCCCAAACAACAAAAACAACAAAACTGAGCAATAATGAATAAAAACTTGATATTGATAAGAAAAGGAAACCTGTTACTTCGTTATGCGAACGAAGAATTTTTACTCTAATGTACTTTCGAAAAAGAAAAGTTACAAAACCTGCAAATGCCCCTCCAAATGTAATAATCAAAATAAAGAACAAATATGGAGGAATTTGAAGCATATAATAAGTTATTGCCATGTTCTAAACTTTAAAAATTAATTGAAAGAATATCAATTACAAAGATGCTTTTTAAAGTACTATTTTGAATTACACAACTTTATAAATTAGTTGCATTATTCACACATTGAGAGAAATTTGATGTTTGTAGTTTGTTGTTTGAAGTTAGTTTATGGGTTGAGGAGTTGAATAGTTTATAAGTTTAATGGTTGATTAGTTGAAGAGTTTAGGGTTTGCGATACTTGTTTGACTCTCTTGGAGAAAACACTAACTTATGTGAAAAGAAGATTATAAACAAATTACAATCAAGGGAGTAGAGCAAATTAAAAGCAGGTTAGACAAATTGGATATACTCTAAAATGCTTTTTAATAACTATAAATATTTTTTTACATTTGAAACGATTTATATAAAAAGATTTAGTTCAATTACAATTGAAAAAAAATGCGATTAGTTGAGTTGAGCCAAATGTTGGCAAATTTATAATGAAGACGAAAGGAATAACAATAGTAATCTTAATGTATGTTTTCGGACTGATAATGAGCTTATACGCTCAGAGTCAGCCTGTTCCAAATCAATCTAATTTTATTGGAGGCTCTGTATTACACAAAATATTATTTGCCTACCATTTCTTAGTTGCGGGAACTTTATCACAAATTGTATTTGATGGAAAAATTGACACCAAAAATGTTTTTAAAATAAGCACATACTTTAATATTGTTGCTTTCTTTAGTGCATTAGGATTATTCTTTATGACCTCTTTAATAATAAGATATATAATCTAAAAGTTAGGAAAATGATTTTGCAATTATTTAAAATAAAGACACTGACTTCCCTAATGTTTACACTCTATACTAGCTTGTGTTTTGGACAGACGTTTGAATTGACCGAGCACAAAGCCCCTTTAAAAACAGTTTCTTGATATTAACTGTGACACGGTTTAAAACCGAATCACAGATTTACTAAGATTTAAAAATCTTATTGTCAATAATCAATCAATTTAAGTTTGCGAAGTAGTTTTCGTTCTTTTTTTAAAATTGAAAACCTATAACCAATGTAAATCAAAAACTTTCCAAAGCTAAAATCAAATGTAGAATTAGACTTTTCTTGAAGAAAAAAATAATCAAACACAGCCATTGTTCCAATAAAGTATCTCTCGTTATCGTAGCCTGATGCAAGGCGTACATTCAATTTTCCTGCTCCATAAGTAATTTTATGAAATTCAGAATTATCATCACGAACATAATTGGTTTGCTCTGCACCAAAGCCTTGCACAACTGATGCTGTAGTATAACACTTTTTCAAAAACACAAGTGTATGAATATATCCAAGGTTAAATCCAAAATTTTGTGAATTGCCTTTGCGAATCAACGAAAGTGTATCAAAATTGCTTTGGAAAGTTGACGAAATAAGAGATGGAATGCCTGTTGCATCAAAGTACGAATAATATATTCCAACTAGAGTCGAACCTGCACTTTTTTTCTGTTGTTCGATAAAAGCAAATGAATTACTGTATGTAAATTTCTTATAATTAAAAATATAATTACTGCTAACGCCAATATGAAAAGAATTAACATCTGAACGAATTTCATAAGGATTTTCGCTCAAATAGCTACTATAATCTCTTGAATTTTTAATATAAAAACCGCTATAATTTTGTAAAAAAAAATCTGTAGAAAATTTTCTGAGATATAAACCTAGTTGATAATCACGATAAGTTGTTTCGCCTTTATTTCCAATATCGTTGCTGTATAATTTAATGCCTCTTTTGTAAATAAATGTTATCCAACGTGAACTTATACCGATTCCTAAATTATATTGAAGATTTGGCGAAAATGTTAATCTATTTCCGGTTTTTGTATCAATCAAGCTGAATTTTAAAACTCTTGACGATACCGGTAATGTAATAACTAATTGTTTATTATACGATTTTATATATGTTGTGTCGAAAACAATGACTCTTTCTTTAGTAATTGCAAAAGCAATACTTCGGTGTATCCACATCCATTTTTGCCAAGCAGTTTTATGCGGAATATCCCATATGGTATTAACCTTAGTTTTTTGAGCAACAATATTTAATGATGAAATTATCATCAAAAAAAGAAAGCTAACGAGAAAAATTTTTGTTTTCACTCTTCAATTTTGTAGATTAGGATTTATATTAGTGTTAAGTTAAGTATATTTTAGCAGTTTTATTGCTTTCCCGAAGTAAATTCGCATTGGCGTTAACTTAAAAATTAAATTTATACTATAATGCTGAATATTAAAGATATACAACAATTTAAACAAGTTCCTTTGGGAACGTAATATTGGTAGAAAATATCATACCCTATAATTTAAATCCCTTTAGGGATGAAATATTGTCTTTAAAATCAATATTATATTTCGTACCTACGGCACTTTTATGTGGGGCTAAATTTCTTTCTACCAATATTTTGTCCCTAGCGGGACAAGTTAAGTTCACCCCGTTGGATAGATAATAATAAATATTGTACTTTTATTAAAATTTGTTATCCAACGGGGTGAACCCTGTTAGATAGCTAATTTAAAAGAACGAAAAAAAATGAAAGAATTATCTAACAGGGTAAACACCAATGCGAAGTAAATTCGGAACAGGCTGTTCCTCGCAATGACACCAGATGATGCCGTCATTGCGAGGAGGAACGACGAAGCAATCTATACGCAATTTGACACTTAACTTAATATTGGTTATTTTTTCTTAGAAACTTTTTCTTCTGCTTGTTGAGCTTCACTTATACCGATAGCTATTGCTTGTTTGCGATTTTTTACAACTCCACCTTTACCACCTTTGCCTGATTTTAATTCTCCATGCTTAAATTCATGCATCACAGTTTCAATTATGTTCTGAGCTTTTTTAGAATATTTAGTCATATTTTTAATTTTTTAAAAATTATTCCACTTATTTTTATGATAGTTAAAGTCTGGCTGGAAGCAGTTCATCATCATTGTAATGTCTGTTTGTGGAGATTCCACTATTCTGGTAGGGTCAATTTTTTCGGGTTCGTTACCTCCTGGCAATGGTCTGGTTGGGTCGTGATTTTCATCTGGACTAGTAGGTTCAGTTGGTTGTTTTGGATGAGGCTTAGCAGGCTCTTTTTGTGGTTTTTTTCTTTTTTTTTCTGTAGTTATTTTATTTGACTTGCTATCAGTTTGCTGAGTGCTATGGTCAATTTTATTTTTTTTCATTTTTATTTAATTTATGAATTGATAATTACACACCAAAGGTGGCTACAGATAGAGAAAAAAGCATTACAAAACTTTAGGAATAAGTTATATAATTCATATTAAAAAGAACGTTCATTTTCAACTTTGCTTCAGCAGTAGTCTCTGTTTACAGGACTCAGCTGGAGGTAAAAATATAAAGCTCAAAGAATCAAGCCTCAAGCCCCAAATTCAAAGATGGAATTATAGCTTTGAGCTTGGGTTTTGGAGCTTGAAACTTGGGACTTTTTTTAAGAATTTATTGTAAGTTCTCAATAGTTGGTTGTATTATTTGAACAATTGAACATTTGAACAATTGAGAAACGAATTTTGAAATTAAAGAAAACACTGTTATATAGTGGGTTTTACTTCGTTATTCTTCATTCGTTGTTCTATTGTTCGATTATTCAAAATAACTTTTTCCAAGTTGTTATTGATAAGTTATAATTTATTGGTACAATAGAGTATAAAGCCCTTTTAAATCGGGTGATAAAATAATTTCAGTTCTTCGATTAGCTGCTCTACCGTCAACAGTATCGTTTGATTTTATTGGGTGAAATTCGCCTCTACCTGCTGCTGTAATTCGATTTGAATCAAAGCCATTATCTTTTGTCAAAATACGTAAAATTGAAGTGGCTCTGGCTGTACTTAAATCCCAATTGTCTTTAAATAATGTAGTTTTGATAGGAATATTATCGGTATGACCTTCAATAAAAACAGTAATGTCGGTTGTTGAAATCAGTACTTTTGCAAGTGTTTTAAGTGCTTCTTTTCCTTTAGGGTCAACAATATCGCTACCAGACTTAAAAAGTAATTTTTCTTCGAGCGAAACATAAACGTTTCCGTCTTTTATGTAAATCGATAGTTCATCAGTTTTATAATTCATTAGAGCATCTGCAATTGAATTTTTGAGCTTAGTCATTACATCTTTTTGCGATTGAATCATTGTTTGAAAATTTTTCAAACGTTTTGCCTGGTCTTCAATAGTCATTTTTGATTCAACCGAAAGTGCATTTAAGTCGTTTTGAACAGAAGCATTTTCGTTTTGAAGTGAATTTTTGTCAAACTGAAGAGATTGTTTCTCGTCGTTAAGGTTTTGTACTTGCGAGTTACACATTTTCAATTTGCTATGTGTGTTTATACTGTCTTGTTGTAAATTTTCAACTTTAGCTTCCGATGCCAAGAATTTTTTGCTTGGACCGCACGAAATTAATAGTACGCTAAGTGCTAAAGATAAAAATGCCAGATTGTGAAATGCTTTTTTCATTTTGCTTTTTTTTAAGTGATTATTAATATGCAAATATGCAGTCCACACACTGTTTAAGAGTTACAAAACAATTTAAATAAATTACATGATTCACACTTTGGGGAGGGAAAAGTCCAACTGTCAAAAATTCAATAAACAAATAGACATCTTTCCAAAATAAATTTTAAAACCTTATTCCATATTTTTTTAACCTTAGTAGAAAAAATGT
>MEND01000176.1:7277-24722 GCA_001768975.1 Bacteroidetes bacterium GWA2_31_9
TATTTTAATCTCTCAATAAGGCAATAAGGTTAAATCGTAACCATTTATTGATTTCTACTAAGGTTGCATGTAAAAAAATAAGGTTTTTATAAATAATTGTGTATAAAAATAGCTATTTGATTAATTTGGAAAGATGTCCAATAAATCTCAAATTACAATTGCCAAATATCCAAACAGTTTTAAAATAGGATTTTATTTGAAATTTGTTTTTTGTAGTTTTCTTGAGACTACCTACATCATTTCGATGCTTTTTTTACGTTCTTTTTTAAACTTTTCTCTTGGAGCTTCGTCATTAAATTCGTTCATTTGTTGGTAGGCTTTGATTAGCGATTCGGGTAATTCGCCTTTATATTCTATTTTGTAGAACGAAAAGCCATTATATGGAATTATGTTTTTAGATTTAAAAATTTTAAGCTGTTTTTCAACTCCAATTTCTTTAAAATACGATATAAATGTTTGTAATCTAATTTTATTTAATTGTTCGTACTTTTCATTTATAATTGCCGATTTAATAAATAGTTCACATTTGTCTTGAATTGTAAAAACGTTTGTATTATTTATATGCTTGTTAAGATGCATTACAAACAAACTATCTTTTACCGACATTTTATTAACCCATACTGAATCGTTTTCACTAAAAGATTTGGAGGTTTTATTATTAATTTCCAAAAAGTATTTTTTCTTAGCCTCAAAAAACAAGATGTATTCTTTTTCTTTAGTTGTATAATACTGTGGTTCAACTGAAATAAATTGTTCGGGATTTTTCGTTAAATATTCAGCAATTATTTCAATAAATTTTTCTTGATTCGGACGAAGCAAATTACTTCGAGTTTGCCATTTTATTGCTATAGATTTTTCAATTTCAGTTTCAATATTTTTTATTTGCATTCTATAGGCAGTTGTAGCTGGTTTAACAAAAATATTTTTAACAATATCGAATATAACATCTTTAATTTGAAATTTTGGATTTTTTAAATTCCCTGTAATCGGAATTTCGTAATCAATTACATTGCCTCGTTCACGAACAATTGTCATTATTAACGGCATTGGAATCCATGCAGATGATTTATTTTTCATTCGTTTACTTACTCGAGGGTCGATAATTGTAAGGCGGTTATCGCTTTGTATAATGCTGTTTCGCACGTTCCATTTACCTTTCAGTTCTACAGTTCCTTTGTCTAAAGGATAAGATGTATAAGTAATTGTGTAAGGATTAAACATTGCAATTGGTAATTTTTGAAGATTGTAATGCAAATCAAAATCGCCACTGTCTTTGGGGTTTATGCTTAGCGAAACAGCAATATCGCCATAAGGTTTAATGCCCGAATTGAAAGCAACATCAACTCGTTTGTGATTTTTATCAACCGAATCGGCATAAACAAATAGTGGATTAAAATCCATCGAAAACTTTTCGCAAGTAGAAAAATCACTAAACTTCATATCACCATCTGTAATTGCTAATCTATTGATTTTATAATTACTTTGAAGGAAATTTTTCGATAATTCATTTATGTATTGGGCAATTTCAATTACAAGGTTAAATTCAGAAGAATCAGCATTTACAGATGCAACATTTGTTCCTTTTTCGCCAAACATTGTTTGAAGATTATCTAAATAATCGTAACGTTCATATTTAAAATAAGGATGTGTAAGCGAAACAGTATCGAAAAGATATTTATTATTTATTGGGCTAAGTTCAAATATTTGAAATGAAACTTTATCAAATGCAGCATAATCTTCTTTTGGGTTTTCGCCAATATGAAAATCATTAATTGCAAGAAGCCCCTTAAAAGTAACGTTTTCTGCTTTTGTAAAATTTCCGTTTACTTTCAAATCTGCATCAAGGCTTGCTGTAACGCTACCATAATTCATTAAATCTTTTACATATTGTTCCAATATATTTAAGTCGAACTTATTAATTACAACAGCTAAATTGTAATCCATGTTTTTAAGATTTAGTGTAATATTTCCATTCCAAGTGCCACTTCCAATACCCGATAAAAAATAAAACTGTGCAGGTATAGTATCAGAATCCCATCTCAGACCGGAACTTTCAATGTTTACATTTTTTATAAAATAGTATATTGGAATTAACTTATCTTGATAATGAAATTCGCCATCAATTAATGAAATATTAAGAATATTAAAATGAACTGGTGCTGAGCTTGTATCTGTGTTTTCTTTTGAGGAAAATTTCTCAATAAGGTCGTTAAAATTAAAATTTTTCTCAGTTTGAATTATTTTACTATATGGTTTGTTTAAAGTTAATTCGCTTATTTCATAAGTTTTCGAAAGCATTTTAAACATTGCAAAATTGGCACTTATGCTGTTTGCCGAAAAGAAAATAGAATCGCTTTTGTTTTCATGAATTTTCAGATTATCTAAATAAATGTAACCTGTAAATGGATTTACATACGACCAGTCTAATGTAATTTCACGTCCTGTATATTTTTTATCGTACTTTTCAATTAAATATTTTGTAATGGGAGATATAAATAAAATAACAACTACAACAAATATTATTATAATTCCAATTACTATAAAAAGTGTTTTTTTTAATTTTCGCATGTGTTTATTTAATAGGGTTTGATTTTATTGATTTATCAGGATTTTATCAATTTTGAGATTTATCTCTTTTAATAATTTGAACTGTTTTTCTTGTGTATCAAACAGTGTTTTGATTTGTTTTTCTAATAATAAATCCATTTTTTGGTGTAAACTTCTAATTTGCATTTCGGCTTTTAGGTTTATCATATAGTCGTTTTCACTATTTTTTCTATCTTTTTCTTCTTGTCGGTTTTGGCTCATTAAAATTATAGGTGCTTGTAAGGCAGCTATAGAAGATAAAATCAGATTCATTAATATAAAAGGGTAGGGGTCAAACTTATAAATGCCAATTGCAATTATATTGAAGATAATCCAAATTGTTAAAAAGACGCAAAATAGAATTATAAACATCCAGCTTCCGCCAAATCGGGCTACTTTATCAGAAACTTTCTGCCCACTAGTTAAAATTTCTAATGGTGGATTTAAAAGATTATGAATAATCAGTTTTTCTTCTTTAAAAGTATCCTTAACTATTTTGTGAAGCTTTACGAGATGTTTATTTTCTTCAGATAAAAGCTGGTTTATTTCATTGTTATCCATTTCAAATTTTATTATCGTCAATTAATCAAATCGTTATGTCAAATTTAAAATGGCTTTGCGGTTTATTTCTTTCTATGACCGCCATTGCCATTACTTTTTTTCCCACTATTACTATTTCCTCCATCGTTATCTCTGTGACCATTATATTCTTTTTTGCCAGAATTAGGTTTAGAATTTCCTTTTCCAGGTTTCTGACCAATTGTTTTTTGTGGATTGCCTTTATAGCCTTTGGCATATTTCATTTTATGGTCGTTGAAATGATTGTAAGGAGAATTGCCATGATAATCGTTTAAAACAATTTTGTAACCACCATATAAATCATAATTTCTATAATGATGTGGAAGATGTACTCTGTGAATCCAAGCCCCACCCGAAAGATAAATAAACATTGATGTATGAACGTCGTAATATGCTTCTACATCTGGAAGGTAATAATATTGAACTTCGGTATATCCAACCGGACCCCAAGGAGGGGGCGGACTAATGTTTATATTAACCGAAACTTGTGCTTGTAAAATATTTGCAAGACTTATCATTAATGCAATAACGATTAATTTTAATGCTTTCATTTCTAATTTCTTTAAATTATTTCAACAAAAGTCAGCATAAATAGTTTCGAAAGTGTTACAATATAAATTATAAGAGTTATATAATTCATAGCTTTAAGGCATTTTGAATAATCGAATAAAAGAACAGTTTGAAGTTTGATGTTTGAAGTTTGATGTTGCTAACGCAGTTCTTTCGCATTCACATACATCCATTGCCTTTGTCATGTGTTTTCACCTGACAAAATCATGTATTTAGAGAAATTTATTGCAAAAGAAATTGAAATAAAATCGCTTTTTTAGCTCTTTTAGGAGCATGATGTTTATAGAAATATATAACAAATTCAATAATAGCTCCGTAGCGTGATGCTTGTTACAAACAATATACAGATAATATTACGCTCCTAAAAAATAGGACATTAATCTTATTCTATAAACATTATGCTTACCGATAAATCGGCACAAGCTCTCTGGAGCAGAAAGAAGTTGATTATAAATTTTTCAATCCGTTGGATAATATTTTTTATTGCACATCCATTGTTCAACATAAGCTATCCAATGGGGTAAAAAATTCGTTTTTCAAATGTTCAAATGTTCAAATAATATCACCAACTATTGAGAACATATCTTTTTAAACAAAAAAAAATACCTCCAAACTAATGAAAGTACTTTTAATTCTATGGTTTAATTTATATTAGCAATTATTTTTTCTCGCCAACATGATGTTTTTTAATTTCCTTGTCAATTTCTTTTGCATGTTCTGTGTGTCCATTCGCTTTTACTGTGCTAGAATGAGCTTTATCATGGTTTCCTTCTTCATGATTTTTAGCTGCTTCGTGATGTAATTTTGCTGCTTCTTCTAAATGTGTAGCTACTTTTTTGTGTTTTTCAATTACTGTTTTCATTTTATTAAATTTTAAATTGTAAATGAATTTTTACAACTACACAAATTTGCATCAAACTATACAACCATGAGTTACAAAATTATTTAAAAAAGTTGTATAATTCACATATAAAAAGTTTGGAGTGAGCTAAAGTTTAGAGTACTTAGTATTTGTGAAAAAATTCCAAAAAACAAAAAGCAAATATCAAATAAATTCTAATTTTCAAAAAACAATTTTCAAAACCATTTTGAAGTTTTGAGCTTGGGATTTGAAACTTGGGACTTGAAACTTGGGGCTTTCGGCTTTGAGCTTCAATCTACATTCTTTCCATATACCATTTCAATTCTTTTTCCATTTTTTTGTAACGGAAAATTGTTGTGATAATGGTTTTAATTCGCATAAAAGCAGTTTCGCTTTTTACTACATAATCAAACGCTCTGTGGTGCATACAGTCAATTGCAACATCAATTTTATCTTGCGATGAAAGCATAACCACAGGAATATCAGGATTGTATGATTTTATTTTGTCTAATGTTTCAATTCCGTTCATGGCATAAGCATCAATTCCATCAAGATGATAATCTAAAATAATTACATCTGGATTGTGCGATAAACTATCAAGACAAAGTTCGCCTGTGGCATAGGTTTCGATAGTAAAATCGGCATGTTCAAGAAACTCTATTTCGAGTAATTTTAAGAAAACGGCATCGTCATCTACAAGAAATAATTTTATTTTTTCCTTGTTCATGATTTTTTGCTTTTAATTGCATTAAATTCTTCTGTTAGTTCTGCACAAGCTTGTGTACAGATATTTTCTAGTTGTAAAACCATATCAAATATTCCTTCCGTTTGTTGTTGTGTGTTTGCATATTCATGGACTTTTCGTGCCATATTCTCAAAATCTTTGCTGATGCCCATAATTACAAATGAAGGTATCATTTTATGTACAGCAGCTTGTAATGCCAGCCAATCATTATTCTGAAGGCTTTTTTTCATTGAATTTACCAGTGTTGGTGTTTGGTCTAAATAAAGCGAAATCATTTCCATCATTAATGTAGGATTTGATTTTGTGCGATGAATTAAATATGCCAAATCAATACATTTATTCTTTTTGTTTTCGCCACATCCTTTTTCCTTTTCTGAATTAGCAATTGCATTGATGGGCTTTTTAACTAAGCTAATTATTTTATTGTATAATACTCTTTCGTCAACAGGTTTTGCAATATAATCATTCATGCCTACTGCTTTGCATTTGGCAAGGTCAACCGTAGTAACATCGGCTGTTAGAGCTATAATTGGAATTTTAGAGTTCATTACATTTCGAATATATTCTGTAGCTTCAAATCCGTTCATTTCGGGCATTTGTAAGTCCATAAGGATAATATCAAACGATTTGGCTTGGAGTTTTTCAATTGCAATTTTTCCATTGTCGGCTAATTCACGCTCAAATCCAAAATCGTCGAGCAATGTTTTCATCAGCAATTGGTTAAGTGCCATATCTTCAACAACCAGAACTTTTATATTTCTTTCATTCGAGTCTAATTCTACAAAACCTAAATCTAGTTCAGCAATCTCGTTAGTTTTTAAGAAACTTAAAGTAAAACTGAAAGTTGTTCCTTCGTTTATTTTACTTTCTACGGTTATTGTTCCTCCTTGTGGTTCAATCAAATGCTTAACAATTGCAAGCCCTAGACCCGTTCCGCCATAAACTCTTGATGTAGAGCTTGAAGCTTGTTGAAAGTTTTCAAAAATTATTGGCAATTTTTCTTTGGCTATTCCAATGCCTGTATCTGAAACCGAAAATTTTATAGTTACTTTTTCGGCATCTTCACTCAAAAGTTTAACACTTACAGTAATTTTTCCTTTTGCTGTAAATTTTACAGCGTTACTAACTAGGTTTAGAATAATTTGATGAAGCCTAACAGGGTCTCCAACCAATACATCTGGAATATTGCTGTCATATTCTTTAATCAAGTCTAAATTTTTTTCCTGAATTTTTGTTTCAAATAAATGAAGCATTGATGAAATAGAGGAAGCCATACGAAATGGAGTTTGTTCAAAGCTCATTTTTCCGGCATCTACTTTTGCTAAATCAAGAATGTCGTTAATTAGAACAATTAATGCGTCGCCACTCATTTTTATAGCTAATAAATATTCTTTTTGTTTAGTTGTTAATTCGGTTTTCAAAACAACTTTTGTGAAGCCAATTATTGCATTCATTGGTGTACGAATTTCGTGGCTCATATTCGACAAAAATTGCTGTTTTGCTTTTACAGCATCTTCGGCAATTCGGGTTGCATTTTCGGCTTTCTTTTTAGCTTCTTCGGCTATTTCTGTTGCAAGTTCGGCAAATACTCTTGCTTCAATTAATTCTTTTTCTGTACGTTTTTGTTCGGTAATATCTCTTGCAACTACAACTGCACCAATTACTTTTCCGTTTTCATCTTTATAAACAGAGCCATTAAATAGTACATCTGTAAGTTTGTGGTCTTTAATTGTTAATGGATAGTCGGCAACAAAACCTTTTTCAAAAACTTCTTGATAAATTTTTCGAGCTTTTTCGGGTTCTGTAAAATAGTCAGCAAAGTCAGTATCAGTAAGCTTTTCATTTGGTAGTCCGGTAATTGCTTCAAAAGCTTCGTTCATGTCGGTAATTTTTCCTTCAGAACTAATTGTAATTAATGGGTCGAGGCTGGCTTCGATAAGACTACGAGAATAATGTGAAGCCTGCTTTAAAGAATTGCTTATTGCTTCAAGTTCAATATTTGCAATTTCTTGTTTTTCTTTTTCTTTTGTTTGAAATACAAGATTTTCGTCAGCAAGTATTAATTCTGCTGCTCTTTTGCCTTTTTCGCTATTTTGAAAAATAAGTTCTTCGTTTGCAATTAGTAATTCTGATGCTCTTTTTTCTTTTTCCTCATTTTGATAAACAAGTTCTTTATTCGCTATAATTAATTCTTGAGCACGTTTTTCTTTTTCGTTGTTTTGAAATAGAAGTTCCTTATTTGCAATTATTAACTCGGCTGCTCGGTTTTCTTTTTCATCGTTTTGAAATTCGAGTTCCTTATTTGCAATTATTAATTCCTCTGCACGTTTACCTTTTTCTTCGCTCTGATAATCAAGCTCTTTGTCGGCAATAACTAATTCCGATGCACGTTTTTGTTTTTCTTTATTTTGAAATATCAGCTCCTTATTTGCAATAATTAACTCTGCTGCTCGCTTTTCTTTTTCGTCGTTTTGAAATAAAAGTTCTTTGTTTGCAATTAGTAGTTCTGATGCACGTTTTTCTTTTTCCTCATTTTGAAAAACAAGCTCTTTATTTGCAATTACTAATTCATTAGCACGTTTTTCTTTTTCTTCGTTTTGAAATGCTAGTTCTTTGTTTGCAGCACTTAACTCTAAAGCCCATTTTTGCTGTGCAATATCTCTTGCCACAACTACAGCTCCTATTATATTTCCATTACTGTCTTTGTAAACAGAACCGTTAAACAGAACATCGGTTAGTTTTCCGTCGATATGTCGAAATGTAAGCGGTGCATCTGCTATAAAACCTTTTGCAAATACCTCTTTATAAATTTCGTGAGCTTTTTTAGTGTTTGTAAAATAATCGAAGAAATTAGTCCCAATAAGCATTTCTCTATCAATGCCAGTAATTTCAACTTTTGCCTGATTCATATCAGTAATTTTTCCATCAAGACTGATTGTAATTAATGGGTCACGGCTGGCTTCAATTAAGCTACTTGCATATTGCGATTCGTGTTTTTTAGTTCTTTCCATTTTATTTTTTCCTTAGACCTGACAGGTTTTAAAAACCTGTCAGGTCTTTATATTTTTTTGACATGATTTACAAGATTTACAGGTTTTATCTTGTTAACCCCGTTGGATATTTTTCTTTTATTAAACGTCCTTTTTTCAATTTTGGTTATCCAATGGGGTTAATCCTGTAATCCTGTCTAAATTTTATACAATCATTCTCTTGTTTGTCTTTATTAGTCGTGAATGTTTCATGTCTAATTTCCAACTTCTTCAATCGGGCTTCTACGTTTATCTCTTAATTGTTTAAAGTGAGAAGGCGAAAGTCCTGTAACTTTTTTAAATTGATTTGATAAATGAGCAACACTGCTGTAATTCATTTTCCATGCAATTTCTGTGATGTTTAATTCTCCATATATTATCAATTCTTTAATTCTTTCGATTTTATGTGAAATTATAAATTGCTCAATAGTTGTTCCTTGTACCTCTGAAAATAAGTTTGCCAAATAAGTATAATCGTGGCTTAATTTTTCGCTCAAATAATCAGAAAAGTTAACTTTTATAATTTCGTCTGATAAGTGAACCATGTTAATAATAGTTGTTTTTATTCGCTCAATTAAAATAGCTCTTTTATTGTCCATTAATTCAAATCCTAAATTAAGTAGAGCGAGCTTCACTAAGTCTAATTCTTCGGTAGAGAGGTTTTCCATAATTTCAACTTCCCCTAAATCTACAACAATAAAATGCAGTCCAAGTTTTTTCAGCTCTTCTTTAACAGCCACTTTACAGCGATTGCTAACCATATATTTTATGTGTAATTTCAAATAATTCTTAAATTATTGACTTATGAATACAAAGGTGTCGATTTTAAAATCTAAAAGCATTACATAACTTTGAAAATAAGTTACATAATTCACACATTTAGGTTATAGTTGTTTTAAAAAGTCTTTGTTGATACCTAATTCAGAACAATTATTCTGTAATCAGTTTCTATAAATTATTTTAAAAATTAACTTTACTATAAATCAGTGTCTTAGCAAGATATTTCAAAAATATTTCATAATTTGTTTGCTTATATATAAGAATCTTATATATATTTGCAATATCAATATAAATTAATCGTTATATATAAAAAATAAATAATTATGGCATCAAACGAATTATTAAAAGGAACTCTGAAACCAATCATTCTGAAGCTTTTATCAGAAAAACACAGAATGTATGGTTACGAAATCACACAAAGTGTGAAAGTAATTTCAGAAGGTAAAATTGAACTCACTTTCGGGGCATTATACCCTATTTTGCACAAGCTGGAACAAGATGGGGTTGTAAAAACCGAGTCGGAAGTAATTAATAACCGGAACCGAATTTATTATTCGCTTACCGAAAAAGGAACCAGCACCGCAAAAGAAAAAATTGCCGAACTCGAAGAGTTTGTCAATACAATCAAAATTTTGTTGAAACCTAATTACGGACTCCAGTATGTGCTTGCTTAATAAAAATCAGGTTGGTATAATTGTGTCAGATGTTGAAATGGCAAAAATCACTTTCATGCATCTGTCCGACGACCTTATTGACCATATTTGTTGCGAGGTAGAGATGGAAATGAACCACGGAAAGTCTTTTGAAGAGGCTTATGAATTTATTAAGCAACAAACCGGTATAAAGGTTTTACAAAAAATACAAGACAACACTCGTTACTTAATCGATAAAAAATATAGAATTATGAAAAAAACAATGAAAATATCGGGCATCGTATCCTTGTCGTTACTGGGATTAGCCACAGTTTTTAAAATTATGCATTGGCCCGGAGCAGGTCCAGGCTTAGTGTTTGGCTTTTTTATTATGTGTGTATTCTTTTTTCCATCGGCTGTTTATGTCAATTATCGTGATGTGAAGCAAAAAAGCAAATTGCTTCTGCATCTATCGGTACTTATTGGTGGCATTGCATTTATGATAGGCGTATTGTTTAAAGTTATGCATTGGCCCGGAGCGTCGGTTTTGTTAATGACCGGATGGACTGTTTTATTGTTGATATTCTTGCCATTACTAATGTTTTCGCAACTCAAAAGTGCAAGATCAGGTAAAGAAAAAAAGACTTACGTAATTGGGATTATTGCTCTTATTGTTTTTGAGCTTGCAACGGCGTTTAAAGTAATGCATTGGCCTGGTGCAGGACCATTAATGATTTTGGGTTCAGTGATGTTATTTAGTGTTTTTCTACCAATGTTTTCGTATATGAAGTATAAAGATTCGGGTAAAATAACCGGTCAATTTATATTTCTTATCACAACATCAATGTTTTTTATACTGTTTACATTTTTACTCGCAATTAATGTTTCACAAAATATATTCAAAGTTTTTGTTAATGAAAATGAAAACGCCTTAAAAACAATTAGCTATATAGAAAATAAGTTTCAAAAAGTTTTTACAGAGTATAAAAATCTTCCAGATAGTGTACGTGTTAAATCAGAATCACAAGTTTTGGCAATTAAAACAGAGGCAGACAATTTGTCTGAATATATTAATAAAATAAAAATTGACTTGATTTCGGCAACTGAAAATGTTGATGAAAAAAAAGCTAAGTATTACATTCAAAACACTAATAGTATAAATTCTAAAGACAATTACGATTATGTAACTCATATTATGTTAGGAAATAACAAAAATGGATTGGCAAAGTCGTTAAAAGAAAAAATCGAAAATTTTAAAGCAAAAATTATTGCTGCGACTTCTGAAAATAAAAACATAGCCGAAAATCTTGCAAAAATGCTAAATACATCAGATAGAGAATATTATGGGGAAACACATAGTTGGGAAGAGCTAAATTTTTATCATAATTATATTCTTTCTACAATTCCAATATTATCAGCTCTTGAACTTAAAATCAGAATGATAGAGGCAGAATCAATAAATTATGTAATATCAAATAATTAATAAACATTAAAAATTTAAACGTTATGAAAAAGATAATTTTTATATCAGGAATTGCAAGTGCAAATCTTATGCTTTTGGGTTCAATTTTCAAAATTATGCATTGGCCAGGGGCTAATATTTTACTAACTCTAGCAATAGCAATATTTGGTCTTTGGTTTCTTCCAAAGGCATTGATAAACAGCTATAAAAACCAGGAAGTTAAAAAATATAAATCGTTGTATATTATATCATTTATTGTATTCTTTGTAGTAATTTTGGGAGCACTTTTTAAAATCATGCATTGGCCAGGAGCAGGAATATTTTTGATGGTTGGAATACCTCTTCCATTTGTATTGTTTCTTCCAGTTTATATTTACAGCACTCGAAACGACAAAAAAGATTCAATGATTAATTTCTTAGGAATTATGTTTGGGCTTACTTTTCTTGCTGTTTTCAGCGTTCTGCTTGCTTTAAATGTGAGTAAAAACTTCTTGAATTTTGTTGCTTTTAATGTCGAAAGTAATGAAAATATAATAGAATTTAATCAGTCAAGAGCGGCAACATCTGCTGAAGTTGACGACATAAAACAAAAGTCTGCTGAATTGTGCGATTTTATCGATTTAGTTAAGTGCGAATTGTTAACTGCTACCGAAGAAAATTTCTGTGAAGCGAATAAGCTAACTAAAGACTACAATCCAATGAAAATAAATGCAGCAGATAATGTTGAAATACCAAATTTGATACTTTTCAGAAAAAATAATGTTGGAGAATTATCGGTTTTAAAAGAAAAAATTACAGCATTTCAGAAATCAATATTATCGTCAGAGAAAGTAAATGAAAATATTAAAAATTTAACTACGTCGCTTTTAAATACGAGTGATATTAATGAAAATGAGCAAATTATATCGTGGGAACAAAGAGAGTTTTTAGGCAATCAGTTAATTATTGTGCTTGAAGTATTATCAAGAATTAAAAGTAATGCAAGATTTTTAGAGGCTGAGATTTCGGAATAAACTTATTACAGTTTTTTGAAACACAGATGACACAGATTGATTATGATAAAATTTGATATTTATCTGTGTTATCAGTGTTTCTGCCGATTAGTCTTTTGTCGAATTTGGAATAAGTATTGGTTCTTCATCGTCGTCGTCAAGCAGTTGAACTTGCTTTTCATTATTCAGAATCATTGTTGGAGTTCCTTTATATTCATCAACTCTTCCTGTAAAACAAACTTTTTTTCCTTTGAGGTCGTCTTCGGGTTTATAGCTGAAATTTAAGCGTTCTGTTTTCCAGATATTTGCCGAAAAAACCTGATTTGGAAATTGCTGGTCGAGGTTAATAAAAGTAGCTCCCGATTTAGCACTATATTTTGTTGCAACCACTGTTCCACACACAATTGCATCTTTTCCAATTTTGCTTTTTGCCTGAATTGTATTTACAGCACCAGTTGGCAAAGTGGTCGAATCTAATGGCAATACATCATTTTTTTCTTTTTCGGAAAGCCAGCTTTTTACATTTTTTTCAGCTTCAATTCTATTTTCAATGCTATCGTCTAAATTTGGGAAAAAGTCAATTCCGGTTATTGCTTCAATGCTATCAATAGTAACTGCATAGCTATTAACAGGATATTGGCAATATTTGTTAGGCATAATGTAGGCAATCCCCTTTTTTTCGTCGCCCTCATTATCAAGAACTATCTTAAAATATAATTTTGGCACACTAACTTTGTTTTTTCCGATTTTTTCTAACTCGCCTGTTAATATGCCTCCAGTTACAACATAAACTTGCTCGTTATAATTTGTAACATATTGACGAATTTTGCCTTCCAATTCTGCCCATCTTTCGCGATTTAGCTCAGGTTTTTGAGGCGACATGTTTGAATAATAATACGATTCGCTTAATGCTTTTCGAGACCAACGAAAATCAGCCGACGGAGCAAGATGACCTCTGTCGTAACCGCTGTTCCAGTAGTCGTCTTTTGTTGCACTTCCACGGTTTTTTACTAAAGTATCTATTCTGAAATCGTTTGTGCGTCCGGTTTTTCCATCAATAATATCGGGTGTAATAATATGCGAAACCCATTTTGCCTGCATATTATCATCATCATAACATAATGCCATAGCTGAATGGAAAATTACAAAATCGCCTACTTTTAAAACCGGTAATCCAACATTGCGAATATCTTCTATTACTTTTTGAAGTTTTAATTCTTCAATTTCATCAAGTAGTTTTTCTTGTTTGTCTTTGAAAGAATTAATTTCTACTTGTTTTTCGTTAATCTGCTTTAAAATAGCATTTTCCTGAGAATAAATGTTCTCAAAGCAGATAAGAAATGTAATTACTAAAAATATTTTCATTGTTTATGTTTTTTATTAGACGCTGATTATTATAATTTTTCTTTTGCCATTTTTTTTTTGACAGGATTAACAAGGTTAACAGGATTATTACCAAATGTAAATCCTGTTAATCTTGTCTAAAATCATCGTAGAAAGGATTTGTATCCTGAAACTTAAATGGCACAGGTTCAACCGTAAATCCTTTTTTCCTTAACAATTCCAAAACTCCTTTTGTACCACCCAAGTGAGCAGCTCCAATTGCATTAAAGGTAGTTTGTTTTTTTGAGAACTTCGCAATTTGTTGAGCCATTCTTACATTTCGATTAGTCAAAAAAGCTTCGTTAAAATTAGCAGGCATTGTAGAATCGTTTGAAAGAGTTAGCATTTGATCCAGATTTTCGGAAAGATATGCTTCTAATAATTTGTCAAAGCTGTCTGATTCTTTAACTGTATCTTTGGCACTTTCTAACAGCATACGTACTTGTTCTTGAAGTGAAATTTGGTCAACAGCAGCCATTTGCTCTTCAAATTTTTCAATTCCTAAAGTTTTTTTATTTGCTTTATGTGCTAAATCCAAAAAATACAGATCCAAAGGCATTTCTTTGTCTTTGCTCATTCCTGCCTGCATTACTTGCGACATAATAAAAAATGGCTTGGTTTTATTGAATAAAAACAACGACATTCCGGTTTTTTCTTTTATAAATTTGTCCAAAAAATCGTAATCTTCTTTCGACATAAGTTTGTCGAGTGTTACATCCTTCATTAGCATTGCGTTCTGAATAGATTCTTTGTCTAATTCGTCAAGTAGTACTTCCATTGAGTATGCATTACATTCTTTTAATTTTTCTTCAACTATTGGCTCAAACGAAAAGACTCGTTTATCCTGAATGTGAATTGTTCCGTACACATACGATGGTTTTTTTAAACCCTTTCCTGAAATTTTCCATAGCAAACTTTGCGAAAATGTAGAAGCAGAAATTAAAAACAGTATGCTGATAATTGTAAACTTATTGATATTCATAAGATTGCTGATTTATTTTTATTTTGTAAAATTAGAAAATATAAATGATTTATTAAGGTTAAAAAATGGGGCTATGTTAAATAAAATGGGAAGTTAAGTTTGGTTATTCAATATATGTTTTCAAAATATTTTCTTATCTTTGCATGAGATAACTCTCATATAAGTTCAAAAACAAGAAATATGAATGATATATCACACATAAAATGGGAAGCAATGTCTGATAAATCTTTAATGGAGTCAATTGGAAAATTTATTCAATCACATCGTTTAACTCAAAACAAAACACAAGAAAGAGTGGCATCAGATGCCGGAATAAGTCGTTCTACATTAAGTTTATTGGAAAGAGGTGAAAAAATAAGAATTGATAGTCTTATTCAAGTGTTAAGAGTGCTTAATTTACTTTACATAATGGATGTGTTTAAAATTCAAGAGCAAATCAGTCCAATTGAATACGCTAAAATTAAAAAAAAACAAAGAAAACAGGCTTCTCCTCAAAAAAACAAAAACACTAATAACAATGATTTAGGATGGTAGATGTAGCTGAAATTAAAATATGGGGCGAATCGGTTGGAGCCGTTCGCTGGGATGAATCACAGCAATTGGGATATTTTCAATATGACCCTAAGTTTATTCAAAAAGGATTGGATTTATCACCTATCAAAATGCCTATTTCTCAAGGCTCTCAAATATACAGCTTCCCAGAGCTAAAAAAAACAACTAACGAAACAGAAGACACATTCAAAGGATTACCAGGTTTATTAGCCGACATGTTACCAGATAAGTATGGGAATAGACTAATTAACACTTGGTTAGCTCAACAAGGAAGGGCAGAAAACAGCATGAATCCAGTAGAAAAGCTATGTTTTATTGGCACAAGAGGTATGGGAGCATTAGAATTTGAGCCAGCACAAATCAAAGAAAGTGCAAGAAATTTCTCATTTGAATTAGATGGATTGGTTGAACTCGCTAAAAAAATGCTAAATGAACGTGAAGCTTTTTTAGCCAACCTAAGTAAAGATGAAGAAAAGGCAATGATGGAAATCTTAAAAATTGGGACTTCGGCAGGTGGTGCTCGTCCTAAGGTAGTTATTGCATATAATACCAAAACTGGAGAAGTAAAATCGGGTCAAGGAAATGTGCCTAAAGGCTTCGAACATTGGTTACTTAAATTAGATGGTGTAAGCGAAGTACAATTTGGAGAAAGTTCTGGGTGGGGACGTGTTGAATATGCTTATTTTCTAATGGCAAAAGATTGTAAAATAGAAATCAGTGAATGTCGTTTATTAGAAGAAAACGGAAGAGCACACTTCATGACCAAACGCTTTGATAGAGAGGGAAATATTAAACATCATATTCAATCTCTTTGTGGTTTACAACATTATGATTTCAATGATATGTTTGGCTATAGTTATGAGCAAGTTTTTCAGACAATGAGATTACTACGATTAACTTATCCCGAAGCCGAACAAATGTTTCGAAGAATGGTATTTAATGTACTAGCTACAAATTATGATGACCACACAAAGAATTTTTCGTTTATTTTAAAAAAAGATGACAAATGGAGACTAGCCCCCGCTTATGATTTATGCTTTTCCTACGACCCAACAAATCATTGGGTAAGCAATCAAACATTAAGCATCAATGGAAAAAGACTCGGAATAACAAAAGAAGATTTAATGACTTTATCAAAGAATAATAACATCAAAAATGCTAATAAAATTATTGATGAAATTAACTATGTAGTAAAATCATGGAATAAATATGCAACACAAGCTAAAGTAAAAAACGATTTAAAAGAAAAAATTAATCATAATTTGAATGTTTACTAAAAATAGGGTTATTCGACATTTTAAGTGGAAGCATTATTTATGATAATATTTTCTTTTACTTTTTTATCGAAAAAAAGTAACAAAAAATACTTCGACTTGGCACAGTGCATCGCTTTTAATTGCAAGAACTCACTCCGGTTATACGTTAGCTTCGCTTATTCGTAAACGAATTCGCTCAAATACTTGCAATTTATTCTGTTTAACTTTTTATTTCTTCATCAATTCAATATGCTCAATCAAAGCATCAATTTCAACTTCATCCATAATAGCTTTAAATGAAGGCATTGCGTTTTTTCCTTCTTTAATAATCTGTTTCATTGTTTCTTTGTCTGTTTTGGAAGCAAACAAATCAATTGTACCATAAACAACTTTGCCGTCGCTACCATGGCAGTATGCACAATTTGCATCAAATAATGCGGCACCATGAATTGCTTTATTATATGAAGGATTTTCAGGATTTGTTTCTATATCGCTACTTACTTCTGCTTTTTTGATACGTTTTTTATTAATCTCACCTAAACCATAGGAAACAATTATCAATAAAAGTGAAAGAATTGCTAATAATTTATTTGATTTTTTAAACCCAACAATCGCAACTGGAATTGCCGAAAGAACAATAATGATTTTGAGAATCTGAAATGTCGTAATATTTTCCTTCATCCATATCATTAATATTCCGGTTACAAGAAAAAGAAAGCTGATTGCAATATCAGGAATTTTTATTTTTGAAGAAAAATTTTGCAACAATTCCTTTTTATTAGTCAATAATATAAATGTTTTGATTACGTAAATCAAAAGAAATAACGAAATTATTATGTGATGTGCTTTAAGTAGATATATATACATGTTTTTAAGATTTTAAATCAAAAAATATTTAAAGACCTATTTTCATTTTCGTAACTACTCAGCCACTATATTAGTCTGTTTTGCCACAGATTACACAGATTTTTCACAGATTATTAACCGCCGAAGGCGGTTTTCTTTGTGAAAATTCTAAAAATTAATATTAAATCT
>MEND01000177.1:0-23367 GCA_001768975.1 Bacteroidetes bacterium GWA2_31_9
TCTTCAGGGAATCTTTCAATATTACGCTTTATAGATTGTTTCAATACTTTTGTTTCTACTCCGTAAAACTCTGCAAGGTCTCTGTCAATCATTACCTTTTGCCCTCTTATAAAGTAAATTTTACTCATTATTACTTCTTCCGGTATCATGATTTTATTTTCTGTTTCACTCATAAAATTGATTTAATGTAACAAATCTAAATATTTTTATTTGTGGTCGCAATTTGCGACCACTGATTTTATTGCAATGGATGATATTTTTGTATTCCGGCTTTAAGCTCTTCTATTTCTGTTTGCTTGTATTTTTCTGTACTTCCGGGGTATTTATGCCCTGCAAAGCTTTGTACTATTCTAAGGTCGTTTCCTGCTTTCAAAAGGCTTGCTATTACACTTTGTCTTATTGTTTGTGCATTTACTTTTCTGCTTTTAAAACATTTTCCATAGTTCCTTTTTATGTGTTTTGTGATGTCTTCTGATTTCATGGGGTTTCCGGTGCTGCCAAGTAATAAATGACGACTGTCTTCTTTTTTTTTATTCTTTAATAGCTTGGGGCGGATTTCAAAAATGTATTGATGAAAAAGCATGATTTGAACAGGTTTTAATGCAAGTTCTCTGCTGTTGGTCTTTGGCTGGGATTTTATATAAATTGTTCCTTGTTGTAAATTGATGTCGTTTAATGTCAATGATTCCAGTGCTTTCGGGGGTAATGCCTGATAAATCAACAGACTCATTAATACTTTATTACGGTATTCTAATTTGTTATAGCGTTCTTTCTTTGCCGTGATAAGGCTTTCCAGTTCCTGTGTTGTAAATAAATCCTGTAATTGTATGTCTCTGTTTTGTTTATCTCTTAATCTGATTGTCTTTGCCGGATTGTCTTTTCGTTGTCCTGTATGGTTTAAATATTCATAATAGGCTTTGATACTTGCTAATAATCTGCAAATGGTTTTCCCATTTGTGTAACGGTTTCGGAGTGTTCCAAGATAATTGACCAGGTCTTTGTAAACGGCTTTGTTTGCCAAAGGGAAGTTCCCTAAAAAATTGACGATTTCTCTTTCGTAGGATTTGGCTGTTTCTGGTGTATAACGGTTTTTTAGATATGTATTAATGCTTAATGGTAATTGATTATTGTCGTTTTCTTTCATAAGTTCCTGAGTTGATATTTACTGACTTTTGTATATATCTGTGTTGGTTGCTCACTATTATTATTTGATTTTTTAAGGTGTTCGCTATCCACGCTATTTGATTTTAAGGTTTTTAATATGAGTGTATATTTGCGTGGATTCTAAATAGCTGTGTCCTAAAAAGTCTCTTACGTTTTCAAGGCTTAATCCGTTTTCAAGTAAATGGGTGGCTATGCTGTGCCGTAAATGGTGTAATGTGCAGGCTCTTTCGATTCCTGATTTTTCAACGATTTCTTTTATTATGCTGTTGTAACTATTGCCACTCATCCGACTTCCGATTCGGTTTAATATAAATGCTTCTGCATCTTTTGCTTTTGTTTGGCTCTGGCTTCTTTCTTGTAAATAATAGTTTTCAAGTGCCTGGCTTACTTTTACTGTCATGGGTATTGCCCGCCGTTTATGTCCTTTGCCGTTTCTTACATAAAGCAAACAGCTTTTAAAATGAATGTCTTTTGTATTGAGTTCTACGGCTTCGCTTCTTCGCAGTCCGCAGGAGTAAAATAAATGAAGCATGGCGGTTTCTTTCTGGCTTTGAGCGGTTTCAAACAGTTGGCTTATTTCTGCTTGTGTTAATGGTTCTCTTGTGTTATGACCGGGACGTTTGAACTTCATTACGCTGATTGGGTTGTATTTGATTTGTCCGGTTTCTTCTAAATATGAAAAAAATAATTTTAAGGCATAAATATGATGGTTAATGTAAGCTTCGCTTAGTCCTCCTGCTTTTCTTTTATGTGGTCTTATCTGAAGATATTCTATAAAGCTTTCTATATGCTTTTGGTTTACGGCTTCTATGTTTGTTGTGCTGTGATATTCTAAAAAATCTTTTACACATTCGGGCAACATGTAAACACTGCTTTTGCTGTATCCTAATTGTTGTAAATATTGTCTGAATTTTAATTTACAGGATTGTTTGTCTTCCATTGTTTTACTGTTTTTTCACATCGTACTTTATGCTTCGTAATGGTATTTATTTTATGTCCGCTTATACATTCTTCCGAACTCCGAACACCAGACTAATTATGAATGATAATTTATTAATTATGAATAATTTAATGTTAACTCTGGCGTTCGGTTGGTGTTCGCTGGTGTTCGGGTTTCAAGGTTTTTACTTGTCTGGTGTTCGGCTTTTAATTGCTCTATTTGTTTTTCTAAATAATGCTTTATCTTTTCCCTGATTGCTACATAGTTATCCCAGTAAACTATTTTGTATTTAAAGCCTCGGTTTGCAAAGCCGTATTGTTGTAAGTATTCGAGTTCCAATAATTTATTGATGTAATGGTGTTGTTGTGTTTTTCCCAAGCCTGTGGCTTCTCTTACTTCAAAACGACTGAATTCAAAGTTTCTGTTTCTCTTTTCTACATACTTTTTTAGTTTCTCGAAAAACTGCCTGAGTGAACCGTCTAACTCGTCAACTTTTAAAACTATACTTTCAAACATTATATCTATTGCGGTTTCTATGTCTTCAATTTCAGTGATTAAAACCTCCCCAACTCCTCCATGTGAAGGGCTTTTTGCTTTTTTCCGTTGGTATTGGTTTATTACGGTAATCATTTTTATAAAGCTTTGGAACTGTTCATTCAGCCGTCTTATTTTGTGGGCTTCTTCGGGTAGTTGTATCTGATTGGCAAATGGGTTAAGTACTTCACAGGCTTTTATTTCTCTTACAAGGTTTTGTATAAAGCGTTTTATTTCCTGCTCTTTTTTTGTGTTTATCTGCCCGGCTGCTTTGTTGTTCTGATATTGGATTATTCTTTTGGTCTGCTGCTGACTTTCGTCAACTGCTATTAAAAATACTCTGCTCATATTGTCTTCGTACATCTCGCCTTGTGTGGTACAGGCAAGTGATGCAATTGGTCCTTTTACTCTTTTTTCTCCGCTTACTATTTGTCCGTTTTCAAGTTTTACACTGGTGGCTGAGTTTAACTCTCCGTTGCTTTGCAGTTCTCTAAATGCAAATGTGGCTTCTTCGCCCAGCCCGTCAACGTCTTCTAATGACACGAGTTTGTTTTTCAGATATTTTTCAGGATAATTATAAAATCCTTTGTCGCTTACTCTTGTAAGTCTTATTACTCTTTCGGGTGGCATACAATCGCTGATTTGTCGCAGCAGCCTTGTTTTTCCGCTTCCTGAACTGCCTTGTATTAATGCGTGCAGTGGTTCGGGCATTTTGTGGCTGATGGCAATTATCAGTAAAAATATGCGGTTGGTTTCTTCTCCTGCTATGCCCGATTTTCCCAGCAGTTCATTGAGTTTGTAAATTAACTTAGGTTGTTTCAGGAAGTTTTCTGTTTGTAACCGTTCTTGTGTTGTAAGTGCTTGTTGTATCGGCTCTTCTGATTTTATCTTTTCGCTTTCTGCTTTTAACTCGCTTTCTCTGTATTGTTCTAATAAATCTGTGAGCTTGTTAATGTCGGTTTCTAACTGGTCTTTTCTAAGATTTTGCTTTTCGGATATTTCTTTGCATAGTTTTTCTACTTGTTTATCTTCGTATAAATCTATTTTATTTCTGCTTTTTTGCTGTGTTTGCAGGTGTTCTATTACCAGAGTAATTTTCATACTGTCAAGCATTTTACTTATTCCGCCTTGTATGTAATAGTTTGCGGTGTCGGTTGTATAGCAGAGTTTGTAGGGGTTTGTTGTTTGTAGTTCATGGTTTGTTGTTTGTTGTTTGTTGTTTGATTCTTTTGATATTTGTTGATATTCAGTGATATTGGCTTCGCTGATATTGGTTGTTGGTTTTTTATTTTGTTCACTATTATTCTTTTTTTCATTTGAGTTCACGAGCTGCTTCGCAGGTTCATTTGAAGTTTTTTCATTTGAAAATAAAAATTCTGTTCTTTGATTTAACAGGTGTGTAAATATTTCCGGTTCGTGTGCCACAAAAACACTGTTAATGTCTTCATTTGCTGTTAATTCTATTTTCGACATTTTTACACAGGGCAATAGTTCTTTTAATTCTTTGCTGTACTTTTCTACTGCCTTGTTCCCTGCTTCATCGTTATCAAATGCAAAAATTATTTCTTGTAAATTCTTTAGTTCTTTTATTGCCGTGATGTGTTCTTTCGTGAGCCCGTTTGTTCCGTAACAGGATAATATTTCATAATGGTCAGTGATTTCAGATAGTTGCAAAAGGCTTGCTGCGTCTATAATAGCTTCTGTTAATATTAACTTTTCTGTGTCTGATTTCGGATAATGCGGATATAGTCCTGAACGGTCTTTCAGGTAATAATGTTTTGATTTGTCGTTGTTTATGGTGCTTCTAAAATATAAGCCGGTTACTTGATTTGCCCTGTTGCGTAAGGCAAAAACTATACAGTTTTTTCCAAATGGTTGATATGCTTTGTCGCCTGTACGGCTTACTAAATTTTTATCTATCAGTAACCCGACTTTTAAACAATTTTGGATTAGGGTTTCATCTTTTCTTGCTCCGTGATGGAACTGCCCTGAGTTGTAACCAATTTCACCCCCTTTTCCGTTTCCCCCAAAGGGGGAAAGACCTCTTTGATTTATATATTCTTTTGTCGGTTTACTGTTGTGTACTGCATTTTTGAAGTAGGTAAATATGTTGGTTAAAAATTGTATCCTGTCAAAACTGCTGTTGTTTTCTGTTGTTTTGATTTCTGTTATTCCTGCTATTTGCATTGCTTTTAATATTGCCTGATGTTTGTTGATTTCTTCTTTGTACATTATAAAGTCTATTACATCAAGGCTTTTACCGTTTGTTTTGCAATTGGAACTGAAACAGTAACATGTATGGGTTTTGTAGTAAACCTGCATACTCGGCGTTTTATCGTTATGGAACGGACAGTTTAACCGTAGGTTCTTGTCGGGTTTTAGGTTGTAGTGATGTAGTACGGTTGCAAGGGTTAAGTTTTGTTTTATTTCTTGGATTTCCATGTTTTTATTTAGGATTTAGGATTTACGATTTAGGATTTATTGCTTTGTAGTTTTCTATTGCTTTTCGTAGTAAATAAAGGCTTTCATAATTTTTTACTGCTTCTTCAAGTTGGTTGGGTTCGTGCCTTAATATTGCTATTACTGAACTCATTGCATAGTCTAAGGCGTTTAATTGCTCCTTTTGGCTGTCGGGTTCTTTTAATAAGTCTTGTAATGTGGTGTGTTTCATAAGTAAAAAAGTTTGTGCCGATTTGATACGCAACAAAAATATATTAATTGTTCCTAAATGACAACTATAATTTATCAACAGGGAACAATATTTTTAAATTGTAGCTTTTATGACTATTTTTGTATGCTAAAATCAAAATATATGAGTATTGGTAAAAACATAAAAAAAATAAGAGAGGACAAAGGTTTAACTCAATTGCAAATAGCTGAACTGATACACATGCACAGGTCTAATTATTCAAAGATTGAAAGCGGTCAGCGTGAGATTTCTGTTGATGCTCTTAATAAAATCGCTAAGTACTTTGGAATGTCTATTGACCAGATTGTAAACTTTGACGGAGCTGTGCCTAATGAGGTAACTATTGAAGATAAATCAATGATGGAACAAGTTAAACTTATTCAGGAACTTGATTCTGAAGAAAAAAATATGATTTTTAAAATGGTGGACACTTTCCTTACTAAGAAAAAATTCAAAGATTTCTTTCAGAAAAATGTCGCTGCTCTCTGATTCTGTTAATAACTTTTTTTATAGCGGATATGCTTCATGATATAGCTAATCTGGTATATTTTTATAAATCTAAAACGCCAAGCTTTTTGCCTGGCGTTTTTCGTTTATCGTTTTAAACATTCTGAATTTTATATTTATAACTCAAAATATTTCAACATCTCCTGCTCCTTTTTCTGACTTATAAATTTCTTATCCGGTATTGCTGGTGTTGAAAAAACTAAATGCTCTTTTCCAAATTCTTTTGCTCCATCAAGTATATTGGTCATTATGGTTGTATAATCTTCTAATGACTCTATGCTTATTTTATCTCCTTCTATTACAAGGTTTCCTACAAACAAATATTCTACAAGCTTTTCATATTGACCGGGTGTTAGTTTTATTTTTAATTCTTTCATTTTTTTATTTTTTTCAGAAGTTGCTTATTTTCTGTTTTTTATGGTCGTTGAAACTTAGTTGTTACAAATGTTGGTAGTGGGAATTTGGATAAGTTAGCACCACCCATTTGGTGTGCAGCTGTAACCATTTTGTTGTTTTTTTTTTTAATGCAAATATTGATAAAACTGAGACAACTATACTCAATAGTATATTAATGTCATCAAAAAAAACACCTATATCAATATTGTTAATTAAATTAAACATGAATTGTTCTATTCTTTTTGTGGCTTATTTCTGTAATTTAATTTTTTGAGATTTTAAAAAGCTCCATTTGGAACAGTACCAACAGTACCGTTACAAATGTGCACCAGCTGGATACCATAATCTTAAAGACATTTTAACTTTTTGTTTAAAAAAACTCTGCGGATTTATTCCAAAATCATTTATTTTTTGCTTCAAAATTAAACCATCAAAATGTAGATTGACAACATCTTCTAAAAAGCTACATTCAAATAATTTTGAGTCAATTCTAAAAGTTATTTCTTCTTGAAAACACAGAAGAACGTAGTCATTAATTACATTTCTTTTATATTCAAAAATTAAAGCGTACTTCCCATCAAAAGACCATTTAACAAAGTTAAGTTGATTATAAGGTTTTTGCCAAGCAACTAAAACATCTGAACGATGATAAATTAAATCATTTTTTCTATTATAAAAAGCAACTTTACATGTCCACCATGACATACTATTTTCATCAATAGAACTTATCTTGTAGTAATATTCTTCTGACGGACACAAGGTATTGAAGTACAAAAAGCCTTTAAATTTTTCTAAGTTAAACTTTACCTTATCTACCATATTTTTCCAGTAAGTGTTGATTTACCAAGTATATTAAGATATTGAACTGCTCCACCACCAGAAACGCCCTGTCTGGCTGCTGTACCTGAAATAAATAATCCGGAATTTTTAAATTGACCTGCTACTTGAGCAAAATTAGTAGAACTTGGATATGTTAACGCTAATTTCTCAACAGCTTCACTTGATGTCCTAAATAACATAGGAGTACTCCATTTGCCTGCTAACATTGCAGGTTTACTTGCATTATACTTAAACGCTGTTTTCCCAAATTGCAAACTAAATCCTTCAACAGATTTAAACGCACTTAATTTTCCTGTCGTAGCCAAGTATCCTGTTGCAGCCAATTTATTAAGACCGTAACCAGTTTCAATAAGACCATAAACTTCGACACCAGCTTTTAATGATGGAATCATTCCAGCCCCATTTGAGTATGATACGGGACTTGTTTGTGATAGATAATCTTTATAATTCTGAACAGGGTCATCATCTTTAATTACACCTGGGTCTTGAGGTTCAAATTTAGGTAGTGTACTTAAAAACTTTGAAAAATTCTCACTTGCTGTCTGTGATTCCGATTTAAAGCCGGGTTCTAATGTTGCTCCTTGTTCCTCTGCTGCTTTTTCTGTTAACGGACCTAATCCTTTACCTGTAGCATTTGAATACTCTAATCCTTCCAAATCAATACCATCAATAACCCTATTTTCAGCAAACGCATAAGTGCTATTCCATGGATAGTCTTTTGCAAGTGGGTCAACGCTCCAGAATCTTCCTGTTAATGGGTCATATTCTCTAAACTTGAATGTATAATTTGTTCCTGTTGAGCCTCTTACTTCGTCATTTTTTTCCTGCCCATTAAATCCGAACCTATAACCATCAGAAGAAACGTTATTATCATTCGGTTTAATCATCCCAAATGGATAGTAGTCTTGCGTGCTGGTTAGATCTGCAATAAAGCCCTCAAAGTCACCACTCTGATCATTATAATTTGGTATATGTTTATCACTCACAGTTGCTAATACGTTGCCAAGATGATTTGAAAGTTCATAATTCTTTTTCCCTGAATAATGCTCAATATATTCGCTAATTGACATATCTTCAATTTTTGCATTTACTTTATGCTCTCCTAATCTGCTGCTGCCATATATATAGTGTTCGGCTAAGTAAAAAGATGGATTGCCTTGGTCATCAGGATTTAATTCGTAAATTGAAAGAACATTTCCTTGTGCATCACGGATATAATAGGTGCTTTCCCACATATCTTGCGATAATCTTTCTCCAGTTGTTTCATCTTTAGGAATTACTGTTTTTACAATTCGGTTACCCATGGCATCATAAGAAAATAACATATCCGGTTTTATATTTTCCGGAAGTCTTTTTATTTCTTTTACTTTTCCGCTCACTGTCCAAATTATTTCATCTATTTCTTCCTGCTTGTCTTCTATCAGGTTTCCAATATTATCATATTCATAATTATACGTTTCAGACCCTGGTGTCAAAAGATAATCCTGCCCTGGTTTAATATCATCATTTCCGGCATAAGAATTCATATTATCTTTCACTGCCCTTAATCTGTTTGTATTTTCTGCCGCACCATTTGCAACTGATTCGTAAAGATATTCTAAATCATCCATTTCTCCAATAGTTCCATCGCTTGAATTTATATTGGAATTGCGTTTAAGCCTTGTTATGTTGCCATTGGCATCGTACTTCACTTGGGTTGCATATAAATCTTTAGCTTGGCAGTTAGCTGCCCATGTATTACTAACAATATCAACACCTGTATAATTTTTTGAACTTACAAGACGATTAAGCTGGTCGTAGCCAAATGCACTCGCCATTGGATAGTTGCTGCCACTTTGCATAAAATGCCTAACTGCTGTTACCATTGATGAAATATTGCCATTGTAAAGGCTGGCAACCGGGGTTGCTATTGTTGATGATGGTTCTAAATCGCTTCCTGCCACTGATGCTTCAAACATATTTGGCTGAATCTGAGGAGAATTTATTGCAGAGTAATCTCCTGCAAAATATCCAAGTGTGTAACCATACTCGTCGGGAGCAACATATTTGTTGGCATTATTTCCAGCAATGTCGTTACCGTCTTTTCCAATATCTCTGCCTGTGGTAAGGGTATTCGAATTTACTCCCTTAATCCAGCCCTGCAGCGTATATGCATAATCAACTGCCTGTGCTTTATTGTGTCCTATTTCGGTACGAGCCAGCGGTCCATGGTTGTAATAAAAATACTTGGCATCTCGTTCCCATATAACGCCATCGGCAGAGGTCATTGCTAGTGTAATACGATTATCGGCATCGTATTCGTAGTGGTGGAAAAACTGGTCGGGATATCCTTCCTGATATGCTAGGCTGTTAACTTTACCACTTACAAGGTCATATTCGTATCGTATATGTTTATAGTTCTGACCAAGTGATACTAGTTCGGGTATTTCCTGAATCATGTTTTCTACATTGCCATGTATGTCGTAGCTGTAGTGCGTTGCGTAGTTATAGTCATTAACCAGCAACTCTGAATCATAATCATCATAATAACATACGGTGGCTACTCTCGAACGAAGGTTCTTTTGCCCACTTGCAAACAATCCGTCGATTGTTGGGCTATATGGTACATCGTAAAATGTTTTTGTTACTTCTGCCCGTATTGTTTCCCAATTGTCGGGATAGTTAATATTGTTAAGCATAGCTGTATCGGGTTCTGTGGAAGAGGATAATTCGCCAACCTCAACAATACGCCCAAGTGCATCATAGCGAGTATAGCTGTATTTCGGATTACCCGCGGATTTAAACTGTTGGGAGTTTTGCGAAGCAACAAGCCGTCCAAGATAGTCGTACCAGAAGTTCGAGGAATAGTCGTTGTCGTCAATTATCTGCACTACCCCCGAGTTGTCGGCACACACAAATCCGTGCTGGTCGTTAATCATTGTAATAGCGTTAACATCAGAAGTTGTGGCACTGTTAACAGCCAGCCAACTTGAAGCACCATCAACAGTGCGGTACATTGTGCCTCCATCGCCTGTAATGTAACCTGTAGAATGGTCGCTGAAATAAACATCGTTAAGATTTGCTGTTATTGAAACTTGACTAATGTTAGTTAATGTGCAGGTTCCATTAGTGATATTATAATTAAACCCAATTATTGTTCCATAGTCGCCTACAGCATAACCAATATGCGTGTCAATAAAATAAACAGCATTAAGTTGATTTGAAGTACCGCTTGTAAGCTCCGACCATGTACTGCCGGCTACATCGCTCCATAGAACAGTTCCATTGTTTCCTACTGCTACTCTGAATGCATTGGTTATTGAAACATCGTTAAGGTTAACATTGGCTGTTGTTGGTGTAAAACCGTAAGGAAGCCAAGTATTTCCACCATTAGTTGTTTGGAGCAGTGTATTGTTATTTCCCGAAACCAAACCATTATTAACATCAATAAATCGAACAGAATTAAGGTCTTCAGATGTATTTGAAATTTGTTCAGTCCAAGTAAGCCCGCCATCGGTAGTTTTTATAATTGTGCCATCAACACCTACAGCATATCCAACAGATGTTCCAGAAATAATATAAGCTGAATTCAATACCGGAGGTGCAATATCGGTGAGCAATTCCCATCCTGGCTCGCCACTGGTATTTAAGTCGTCAACAATGGAAAATATTTGACCATTATCGCCTACAGCCATTGCTCTATTTCCCGAAGGGCTTAAAGATATTCCATTCAAGTTATCGGCTGGAACTTCGGTGTTTTCGGAAGAATAGTTGGCAAAATTATCAGTCGAACTTATTAATGTGCCATCTATACCAGTAGCATATAATGTAGTTGCATCGGCTCCAAATACCACATCGGTAAGGTCTTTATTTCCTGCTTGTGCCTCTGTCCAATTATTGCTTCCTAATGTATTGTACAGTATTTTTCCATTTTTGCCCACAGCACATATTTTTGAGTTATTTATTGCGACTTTATTAAGGTCTAAATATGAAAATGTATTCCATATTTTCCAATCATTTGTATTTTGAATGTTGTACATCACCAGACCATCGTCTCCTACTGCAACAGTATAAGTCCCATTATTATCAATACCTTTGAGAGGTGTAGGAACAATTCTGGCAGCCAGATCTGTCCATGTTGCTGCTGCTGCTGGCATTAGCTTTTGCATTAAGCCATTATCTCCAATAGCAAGTATATCAGTTAAAACACCAGAATTATCGTATCCTAACTTAATGGCTTTATAACCAGATGGAAGTACTGGAGTATTATCAAACCAATTAACACCACCGTCAGAGGTAGTAATTATAGTTCCATCATTTTTAATTGCGGCACCGTGCAAATTATCGGTAAAATCGAGAGAAGCATAACCTATATTATTTTCATCCCATTCAGAATAAACATCTAGAATATCAGGCGTGAGATAAATTTTATTATTTTCAGCTAAAACAGTAACAGACTCTGTATTACTAACAATATCTTTAAATACATGAAGATCTTTTATAGTTGTATTCTGATTAATTGAATATTCACTCAAAACTCCATCTTCTGTAACCCAGAATTTCCCTGCCTGCATACCAAGGCATATTTCTCCTTCATTATCTGTTCTAATGACATTTACTGTTTGATTATTTACACTGGCAGTTGACAAATAGCTCCAGTCTATGCCAGTGCTTGTTGTATAGACTTTACCGATTCCAGTAACCGCATATCCATTATTTAAATCTTTAAAATGCATATCCTTGATAGATTCAGAGCCAGAAATATTAGCAGCATATGCCCAAGTCTTACCACCATCGGTAGTAGTTAATATCCTATTGTTTGCAAGTATATTTCCTTCTAGTTCGTTAATAAAATGAATTTTATCTATATTGTATGTAATACCTGTTGCAATTTTAACCCAGCTATCACTTCCAACATCAGTAGATTTCAAAATAGTTCCATCTTTTCCTGCTACAAATCTTAATGCTTCGTTTATTCTTTGAATGCAATTTAAATTTGCATCTATTTTTATTTCACTAACTTCAAGAGCAGTCAATACGGGATTGCCCGAAAAATTAAGATTTATCTTTAACAGTTTGCCAATTTCGCCACAAGATGTGGAAATAAACCCTGTATAATTAGTACTATTTACAGACCATATTTTAACATCGCTAAGGTCGCATGATGACGGGAAAGTATAATTTGCCTGACTCCAATTGTTGCCTGCATCGGTTGTGTACCATGCAGCTCCATTTTCTTCAAAAACGATTCCATTATTTAAGTCTGGAAAATACAACTGCGTAAGTTTTCCGATAGTGCCGATAGGCTTGACCTGCCATGTAAGTCCAGCATCGTTGCTTCGTAAAAATGTGCCTTTATCTCCTATTGCAAAAATATTATCATCGTCAATACATTCAATATTATTCATGTCTTTAATTCCAAGAGTTGTTAGTTCAGACCAAGTAGCACCACCATCATCGGTATAGTACAGATAACCATCTTCGCCATCACCAGCAATAATAAAACCGTTAGATTCCTCACTAAATTGTGCGTCATTTATATCTAGTCCTGTAATTAGTCCATTGTTAGCCATATTAGCTTCCCACGAATCGAAAGGTTTATGATCGGGAATTCGCTGAGATATAAGCTGATTAAGTGTGTTGTATTTATAGGTTGTTGCATAGCTATGATTGGTCATTGTCAACCTTTCGCCACTAGCACGCTCTAAACGAATACTTTGCAGTGAATCATGGTCGGCAATAATTTTGACACCTTTTGGAGGCACTGTACGAACAAGGTTTCCCGCCTGATCGTAATAATACAAAGTATAAAGATTTGTGTTGTTTTCTGTGAATTGCACATGAAAGTCCTCATTAGCTTCTGTAAGGCATTTTTGAGTTATATCATGCTGGAATCTTTCTATTTCCTGTTGAATATATGCCTGATAATCCATTTGTGCATTATGAACTGCATTAGTAGTAAGCTCTTCCTGACAATGGTTTACAATTGGAAGAACAGGCATAACTGTAGGGCAACAAATAAAATTAGGGTCTGGAATACATGTAGGATCATCAGTAACTAATATTTCGTCGGTTGCAGTACAGCTACCATTTGTTACACTAACAGTATATGTTCCAGGGGTTTCTACGGTAATATTTGGGGTTGTTTCAGTTGTTGACCAGTTGAAAGTATAATTGCCGGCATAAGCATGTAATGTTACAGGATTTCCATTACATAATACAGTATCAGCACCTTCAAGAATTACAGCAATAGCACTATTAGAAGTAACAGAAACAGGAGCAGATGCAAATTGACATTGATTTTGTGAAACATTAACAGAATACAAACCCGCATTACTAACTGTTATAGATTGTGTAGTTGCACCAGTCGACCAAGTGTTTCCTGTTTCACTTGATGATGTAAGTGTAACAGTCTGCCCCTGACAAATATTCAAACTGCCAGAAGCAGTCACAGTGGGTGTGTAGCTTGAAGGCTCAGTAATAATTATACTATGGGAATCTGTACAACCATTGTTATCTGTAACCGTAACCGAATAATTACCAGAACTAAGTCCTGAAATTGTTTGGGTTGTTGCTGAATAATTTCCCCACACATAACTTAATGGCGAAGAATATTGTCCTCCTATATTTGCAATAGCCATTCCATCATTATTGCCATAGCAACTAACATTTACACTGCTTAAAACAACAGATATATTACAAATAATAGGATTTTCACATCCTTCAGTTATTGGTTCAATAATAACAGGATATGATAAAGAGCATCCACTTGCATCAGTCACCGAAATAGTATAATTTCCCACACCTAGCTCGTCAATTGTTTGAGAATGCGATGTTGTTGTCCATTCATCAGAGCCAAAATTGAATGTGTATGGCGATACTCCATCGGTTAAAGTTATTGATATACTTCCTGCATTGACTTCAGGGCAAGATGCAACTGGTATCAAATGCATTCCAAACTTTGCATAATTTACAATTGTTACTGGTAGGTCTATTTTACAACCAGTAGCATCACTAATAGTTACATTATAAGATCCAGCCGGAATTCCAGAAATGTCTTCAGTTGTAGCACCATTGTTCCACACATAACTAACTGGTGGCACAGCTCCCGAAACAGTTAAATTTGCTGAACCGCTTGTTCCACAGTTGACATGTGTTGGATTAATTACACCATTTATACCATTATTAATCATATTAAATGTTTGTGTCATTACACAACCGTGAGTGTCAGTAATAGTTACTTCATAAGGCATTCCAGGACACAAACCAGTTGCAATGCCTGAAGTACTGTTTGTACCTGACCACTGATATGTATAAGGAAAAGTACCTCCAATAGGATGAACTTCTATTGATCCGTCACATGTACACTTTGGATTTTCAATATGTGCTTCATTTTGAATTTTTACTTTATTTGCAATATTAAATGATATTATTTCGGTACATCCAGTAGCGTCAACAACTGTAACATAATAATTACTCAAACTGCCACACAATCCCATGACATGCCAAGTTGATGAAGGTATTCCGTCTGACCAAATATAAGTATATGGACCAGTTCCTCCTGTAACATATAAGTCTGCACTTCCACTACATTCACAATTTGCATCTACTGCTTTTATAGAAGCATGTAAATTACAACAATCAATATTATCGGTATGAATCTGAAAAGTATTTATGCTTTTACATCCTTTACTATTCGTAACAGTAACTGTATAATTAATATTACATAAGTTAAAAATATCTTCATTAGAAGAGCCATTAGACCATAAAAATGTACATGGATTTTCTGCTGTCTGTACAGTTAAGTCTATTGCTCCATCACATTCTCCTTTGCATGTTTCATTACTTGTTGAAGCCGTTACAATCATACTCTCGCCTGGTACTGTTAGAGTTGTCACAAATGAGCAATAAGCATCGGTAATTGTGACAGTATATGTTCCTGCAGTTATATTTGAAAGAACTTCATTATGATTAGTTGGATCATGTTGCCAAATAATATTATATGGTGAATGTGCTCCTGAAATATGCAAATCAATCATACCTCCACCTGAACATGAAGCTGGTTTAATTTCAGCATTAACAGAAATTTTGCAGGGGCAATCATCATTATTATTTGTAATTATTACTGTTTCTGATGCAATACAATAATTACTATCTGTTATCGTAACAGTATATGTATCGTCGCATAAGTTATTAATATCTTCATCGCTTGAGCCATTACTCCAATTATAGGTATACGTTCCGGAGCCACCTGAAGCAGTTATAAATATTGATCCATCACAAACTGCAGGGCATGAAGCATGATTCAAATCATCAACAACTATTTTTATACCTTGTGTATTTTTAATTGTTACCGAAAGTGTATTTTTACAATCTCTGGAATCAGTTACAGTTACAATATAAGTTCCAGCTGCTAAATCCACTATATCTTCAGTTGTTGAACCATTTGACCAGTTATAAGTAATCGGAGACACTGCATTTTCAACAGTAATATTTATACTTCCGCTGGCTATACAATCGGCATCTTCCTTTGTATAAGTAATTACAATATTACAGCATACAGGACCTTCAGGGAGAATTGTATTCAAATTATATTTGCATCCTTCATTGTCGGTAATTGTAACACCATAGTTTCCTGCCACTAAAGCGTTAAGGTCCTCAGTTGTTGCACTATTACTCCAATTATAAGAGAACGGAGCGACCCCATTATAGACTGAAATATTGATTTCTCCTGTTGCTGTTCCAGAACACTCAGGGGGCGATACGGCAGAAGCTGAGGCACTTAGCCCACTAGCACTATTTAGATTAATAGTTTTTGATGTTGTACATCCTCCACTATCTGTAATAGTTACATTATAATTGCCGGCACTAAGTCCTGTGAGGTTTTGGCTTGTTGCTCCATTTGACCATAAATATGTGTATGGGGCATATCCAAACTCTGGAGTAATATTTATAATGCCATCATTACTACAATTAGGTTGAGTTGCAATTACAGAAACCACCATATCGGTTTCACCACAAGGACAAGTTGGAGACTCTTGATTAATTGAAGCTGTAAGTGTTGCTGAACAACCATCTACATTTGATACCGTAACAGAATAAGTATTATCGCAAAGATTCTGGATATCTTCAGTAATGGCTCCGTTTGACCATAAGTATGAAATATTTCCTTCACCACTAGCTGAAATATCAATAGAACCTAAGCATTGGTCTTTACATGGAGGATTAGTCGAATTAATCAATACTACTCCAATAGTTGAAGAGTTTTCGATAACCGCATTTTTTGCAATTAAACATCCCGAAACATCCGTAATTGTTACCCAGTATCCCTGTATATTTTCACAAAGTTGTGAAATAGCTGATGTAGTAGCTCCATTGTCCCATAAAAATGTATATCCATTTGGAGCTGTTACTGTAGCAGTACCATTACAAACATCTTCACAACCAGCAGAAGTAGAGCTTATTGAAACATCAGAAACATCACATGGATGATCGTTAATAATAACATGGCTATTTAGTGAACAGCCTTTAGAGTCAACAACCGTAACATAGTACTGACCTGCTGATAATCCACTTAAATCCTCAGTATTGTAGGTATTCTGGGATGGCAATGAGAACCAATTATAATAATATGGAGGTATTCCTCCTGAAACATTAAGATTGATAGAACCATCACCAAAACCTTGAGCTGATTCATTCGTACTTGTTGCAGTTAAATCCAACTCACAAGGATATAAATCAATAGTTTGCATACAAATTACGTTGAATTTACTTCCAAAAATAGTTAAAGTTACGGTATAATGTCCAACGTTATTATAGACATGGGAAACAGTAGAGCCAGGTCCAAAATTAAAATTGGCATCATCGTTATATGTTTCAATTGTTCCGTCACCGTAATCAAAAGTATAATAATAACCGCTCGGGTTGTCTGAACCAGTATATGTAAATGTAACTTCATCACCAGAAGAAATAATTTCTTTGTCAGCTTCAAAATCAATATCAACCAGAGAATGTATGTATGTATCCACTGACACACAAGATGGTGAGCTATTGCTTGTAATAATAAGATTAATATTATATACTCCAGGAGAAGTATAGTTATGTAGCAACGGAAGAACTTCTGAATTACTAAATGTACCATCTCCAAACTCCCATTTAACATTAACTTCGTTAAAATCCAACAATCCTGAAATTACAGAATAATTAAAAGACGTACCAGTATAACCATCAAAACAATCGTCCATTATTGTCTCAATATTTACAGATGGGAAGTGTGTGCTAACAACTGCAGAGGATGTTGCAGTACAACCTGTTTCATCTGTAGCAGTAACTGTATATGTATTAGGCATCAATCCATATAAAATTTCTGTTGTTTCACCATTCTGCCACAACAAATCCACTGGAGAAGCACCTCCTGTAACAGTAGCTTGCACGCTACCATCCGAAGCCAAACTGCAATGCGCATCAAAAGCAACCGCAGCAACACTTAAATCACTCACTGTAACAGTAAAGGTTTTTGAACAATAATCTTTACTTCCAAGCATAAGAGTAACTTCATAAATACCAGATTGCGTAAAAGTATATTGGTATATATTTCCTGTTTGAATAAAACCGGGAGAAGTGAAAATAGGTACAGGTGTTTGACCAGGATGATTAATCAGATAGCTATATCCTGGATAAAAGCTTGTGCTACCATTTCCGGTATATTCAAAATCAACCTGTTGCCCCAAACACAATTCCAAGTCGCTTATTACAAATGACGGATCGCTAACGAATACATTATCATTCAAGGTTGATATTGAACATGATGGTTCGATATTATTAGTTGCATCAAAAGTTACATTAAATACACCACCAGTTGTATATGTATATTCCGGTTCATAAACTGTTGATATTGCACTTCCATCTCCAAAGTTCCAGCTAAAAGAATATAAATCTGGGTTTAAATCAGGTTGAACATTAAAAGAAGTTATTTCTCCAAGGCATATTTCTGCACCAGAAATACCTGTTGAAACAGGTAATAAATCTACAAAAGCATTGTAATCAACTGAGCAATTATCTGCATCTGTAACAGTAAGATTATACTGCCCGGTTTTAATATTTGTAATGTCTTTTGATGAGAATGTAAATCCATCAGGACCCAACCACGAATAACTATATGGAGTAGTTCCTCCAATCACAGTAATAGAAACAGAACCATCATTCATAGTGTTACAACTTTCATTTGTAATTATTGATGATTCTATTTGTACTTCACAAACTGTTACAGTTATTGTGTAATCACAAGTATTTCTTAATGTATTTACCTGTAAAGTAATATCATATGTTCCAGGCTGATTGAAAATGTAAGAGTGAAAGATTCCATTTTGAATTACATTTGAAGATGATACAATTTCTCCAATATTATTGTTGACGACAATTGAGTAGCCAGGATTGTCGGCACTTCCTCCTTCGCCAGTATAAGTAAATATAACTTCTTGTCCTACTGTCAAGGAATAATCATTTGCTTCAAATAAAGGGTTAATAATTTGAATAGTCGATTGAAAATTCAAGTTACATAAAGCATTGGCATTATGTAAGGCATTAAAACTATAAGTCTGCTCTCCTCCACTTATGTATATATGTTCAGGATTATAACCAGTTGAAAAATTATCGTCTCCAAAATCCCAATTAAATGAATACAATGTTTGACTTAAATTCGGACTAAAAGTAAAATTTGAAGCTTCTCCAATACAATTTTCCAAAACCGTAGGATTGATAGTTTCTGCAAAAAGTCCAACTATTATTTCTGCTTCAGCCATACAATTATTTGCATCTGTAACTGTTATATTATATGTACCAGAATGTAATCCTGTAATATCCTCTATGTTTGATGTATATCCATCAGGACCCAACCACGAATAACTATATGGAGTAGTTCCTCCTATTACAGTAATATCAATGCCTCCATCATTAAGAGTGTTGCAACTTTCATTTGTAATAATTGATGTTGATTCAATACTTAAACCGCAAACGACATTAATAATAACAGTATGAGGGCAGCCGTCGCCTTTAGAATTTACATTTAAAGTAACTTCATATTCCCCTGGTTGATCAAAACTATATATGTACTCATCTCCATATCCAATTAAATCTGTAGCTTCGTAAATCAAATCAGGAGGAAGAGGATCCCCTGTTTTATGCTTATAATATGAATAGCCTGGATTTTGATGACTACCCGAAATTCCAGTGTATGTAAAAGTAACACTCTGCCCCACAGTTAAATTAGACGAACTAGATGAAAACGTATATTTTATTACTTCAATAACACTTTGAATACTCAAATTGCATGAAGGGTCTGTATTATGTGTTGCATTAAATGTTGCAATATAGTTTCCACCATTTGCATATATATAATCTTCAGTGTATAAATTTGATGTATTACCATCCCCAAAGCTCCAAAGTGGATTTGAATAAACTGTTTGATTAATTGAGGGAGTACAATTAAATGTTATATTATCTCCAAAGCAAAAACCTCCAGTCATGGAAACACTATAATTTGTTTCACTAATTGAAAAATATTCAATTTTAATACAGCTCAAATCATTTATATCTGTGACAGTAACAGAGTACATCCCAGAATTTAGCCCACTAATATCCTCATTTTGTGACACAAAACTATCTGGACCCTCCCATTCATAACTGTATTGACCAGATCCTCCTGTGATAGTAATATCAATAGCTCCATCATTAAGCGTATTACAACTTTCATGAGTAAGATTACCGGTTATTACAAGGGAACAAGGATCAACCAAGGTCTTTGACCCTGAACTATTTAATATTTTATTATTTTTTGTTCTGGTTTCGATGGCCTTAACAGAAAAGCTAGACCAGATTAATATAGACAAAACAAACAGACTTAAATGCTTAATTTTCATCTTCTTATTCTTTAATGAAATATATGTTTTCATAGCTGATAAATTCTTGCGGGTTAGTAACCTGATATATTATTTGAACATTCTCCTGCACTGAAGCAACTAAAACTGCCTCTAATAGGGATGTATTCTATATTTCCGCCATTATTATACTTAGCTGATATATAAAAGTCATTGTCGTTGAGTGGACTACTTTGATCTGGCCCAATATTCATAAACATCATGATATTCTCAAATTTATAATTTGGTACCCCATCAACAATCACGTTATTGACAAACTCAAATTGTATTACACAATTATTTTCAGGAATATCATCATGAATTGTTACCTCCATAAAACTATTATCTAAAGTAAAAGCAACATCCCACTCCCAATCATTATCACCTGATGGATTAATATCAAAATATTGAGTTATTAAAGGAATCATTAATGAATTATAATGAACAGTCAAATTAATATCAGAATCAGTAAAATCTGAATGGTCAGGATCAGTAATAGTATAATTATTAACTAATAATGCATTAAATAGATTCAACATTTGTTTTGCTTGTACAGAAGGCTGGCATACAGGTGAAAGTGTGCATTCTCCTATTGAAATACATGACGTTGAGCCCTCCAAATCATTTGCTTCTACAGTAATAGTGTCGCCTTCTCCATCGATGTATGTATATATCATATCAACTGTAAATACCTTCCCTTCATTATTTGGGACATAATTAGGATTTATGCTTTCTTCGAGGCAACATATATAAGTAATTGAAATATCTGCAATAGTATGCCCTGTTGGTAATTGAAGCCAGAAATCACATGAACCAGAATCTGAAGCATCCTCTCTGTTTATTTTTCCATGAATTACGTTAATATCATTTAAAGTAACTGGTTCTTGATGAGTTATTGTCTCTATATAAGACCATGTAGCTTCTCCTGAACCAGGCACAGCAACATCAAGGTCAGGAACAAACTCAGGATAATTATTAGGAAGACAATTTAAAGGCAAACCTACTTCACCAAAATCATTTTTATTTGCTAAAGCGTTAAGAAATATCTGTAAGTCTTTTGCAAGTGGACATTGTCCACAAGTATTCATTATACTATTTTGAGCGTATGTCACTCCTTGCTCAATTATAGCTTCTTCCTGAGAACATGGTATAAGCACATTATTTTCGCTATCCCAACACAAATTATCAATATTGATAGCCTGTTGCATAATATTATCAGCTGAAGGGAAACGCATGATTTTATCAGCATAGTACGCATTAGTCTCAGAATTACATGGTTGTGCAAGATTATAATACTGTGAATTCTCATCAGCTAATGTATTGTTACACCAACTTTGTAGGAACGAAAAATCGTAAAATGGACCTATATTTGGAAAGTTTAGCATACTGTTTTCGCCATCTCCAAAATATGGATAAGGAGTTTCAAAAAAATCATTGTTATGAATATCGAAATTATCTGTATTCATACATCCATTATAACATTCATGTTTAATTGCATACTCAATCATCCTTTGATGTAAATACTGTTGTTTTAATGAAAAATACATGGCTCTAAAAGTCCCCCAAACAGCATCATCCCATAAACAAAAATTATAATCCCATGCACAAGGAACTGAACTTCCATCAAGGAAGGTGCAATAAGAATTTGCACTACAAGGAGTATTAAAGTCATCAAGACATTGCTGATATTCAAAAGCACAAGTAGTACTATTACATTTAGTGATTATATATGCCATTTCCCAAATTGAGAAATATTCAACAGGATTGTTGGTGCCTGGAATAATTGCATAATTTTCCATTTTAGCCCTCATATCTTCATTAATCTGTAGCTGGTTTTGATCAACAAATTCAGAATTATGATGAAAATAAAAATTATCACTAAAAAATGGATCTATTGCATTTTCATCTGTTGTTCCAACAGGATTGAAGCTTGCTGCAGCAAGTCCAGGTTCTTTAATTATATCTTCCCACAATAATGTATTATTCCAGTAATAATCGAACTCGTTTACATTCTCAGTAAAAAGGCAAAATTCATAGTAACAAATTTCAGGATGATACTGCAACAGAGACTTTCCCCAGCTTTCACGCCAATTTGCTATAAAGTCTTTCACATCTGCAAGGTATTGAGGTTCTATATAAAAATTTCCTTCGACATCTTCATGTACTTCATTTACGTCAGTTATTTGAGGATAATATGTAAAATTAGTTGTACCTAATCGCTCAAGTTCGACATAAGATATTTTACCATTATCTTCAAAGTAATGGAATTGACTTGTGTCAGGCACATCATTATTTGGGTCATAAGTATTTGCAAAGGCTGGTAGCTCAAATTTTGGAACAAATGGGTGTTTCCAATCTGGAAAAATATCACTCCACAAGCTCGTATTATTCGATATATATTTAGCTTTAATAGGAAGATGATTATCTTCATTGAATACCGACAGTGGATAATTCTCAGGTTGAATTAACACACTTGTTTGCGGAGCAAATGAACTAGTTGTTAAATCATCAGGGTCTTGAGGAAATGATGAACCTGTTTGAGAAACAAATGCTCCGCCATATTGACCAGACAAGCTAACATCTAGAAGCATTGCATCATATTTCGATCTACAGTCAATATTTCCTTCATCGCAAGGCTCTTTACAATTTTTCACATATAAATTAAATTCCTGCTCTGTAAGACAAGGATTACATTCACTATTAAATGCTGGATTTCGAGGGGATTCGCTCCAATCGTCACCCCCTAACGAAGCAATGCACTCTTCACAACTAGTTTCGCATCCGCTAAAGTCAAGTGAATCCATATACAGACTTAGAAAATCCTGATATGTTAATCTACATCCAGGAGTTACATCTGCTAAAAGGAAAGCTCTAGTATATGCATCAATTGCATTTTCATTTAATGAAAGTTTTTTATTTAATGAATAATTTCCAACTGGCAAAGGATTGTTCGTCACCATTTGCCCTGAGTTGTATGTTGCAACAATGTCGGAACAATCTATACTTTGAGTCCCTAGTGTCTCAATAATTGGATTTTCACCTATAAGCTCATTTCCGCACTCATCTGTAAAGCTTATTAATAAATCATAAACACAATTGAAGCAAATAGTTGAACAAGTATCTTCAAATTTTACCCCTTCCATATCGTACTCAATAATTCTTGATCCTTTAGTTGAAACAAGTATTTCACTTGAATAAACATTTGATTTTATATCTGGTCGATAATGATTTTCAGGTCCAGTATTATCGTTGTCGTGAAGTTTATTAAACAAATCAATATTCATATCAACTTCTTCATTACTACTTAACGGCTGTAGATTTAAAGGTACAGCACCGGCAAGATTAGTTGCCACAACTCTACCTTGAGGATCAAGATACGATACACTTACCTGCTCATTGGCATC
>MEND01000177.1:23413-31276 GCA_001768975.1 Bacteroidetes bacterium GWA2_31_9
TTATAATGAGATGCTTCTCCTGCCTCTGTCCCAAACATCATATCAAGTTCTACTTGCTCAGGCTTACCATAAAAATATTTTGTTTCATGATCAGAACCAAGTTTATGGTCAGTACCAACACCACTCTGACGTCTTATTCTTCCTGTATTATCAGGAGTAAATTGAGTTTGGGTAAAAGGGTATTTTTTTGCATCTGGTACATAGGCTTGATGTCCTTCTTTTTCAGGGTTATCCTGTGAATAGTAATTTGACGCTCCATTTACAGTTGACATTTGTTCTACATTAATAGTTGGACATCCTTCAGAAGCATCAAGGTCAAAAAATTCTCTACTATAAGGAATTGCTGAATTACTTTCAGGAGAATTAAAATTTCTATAGAGCAAAACGGCGGCATCATTACTGATTAAACCATCTTCATTTTTAGTTTCAATCTTATCGTCAGCAACTGGAACAGGAAGTACCTGAATAGCACCACGTCCCTGATAATCATAAATGGTTTCTCCTACTATGGCTTTATTATCAGTATTTAATTTACTAACAGCTTGACGATTACGCAAAGAGCCATCGAAATAATTCACATTTACCTTACTTTTACCTTCTTCGGCATAGCTTGCACTGAATTGCCAGTTTATATCCTCTTCATGCCCTATAAAATTGTACTTATGTGGAAAACCATCAACTGTTGTTGAATTATCAGGATAGGATGACCATCGACCATATTTTCGTTTTTTAGACCCTGGATTCCAAAAACCGACTCCTCTAACACGATATAATATTTTGCCCTTTTCATATATTAAAGGTATCTTATAAAAATTATTTGTAGTTGTAATTCTGGTACTATTATATTTAAACAGCACATCACTACCCTCTGCCAAAAGTTGATTATAAGGACCTGAAGCATTATAATCATTAACATAAGTCCATTCAAAGTCGTATTCTTCTGCTCCTTGTATATAATTCCAAACAACTTCTAACTCACCAGGTATATCGTAAGGGTCATATTGTTCGGTTGTAGAATTAAAATTCCCGATTGGATGAGAGTAAATTACTTTTTCATTATAGGCAAGCCCATTAGGGACAATAGTATTATCAAAACTATAAAATCTTGAAATATCGATTTCTGCTTCAAGAACTAAATTGGCAGGAACTGCACCATTACTAACTGTAATATTAACAACACTAACCTCCATTTTTTGACCACCTACAAACTGATAAATATTTTGATCCTTATAGTTAGATGTATATGAATAATCAATATTCAAAACAGGATTAGGCGATACCTGATGCTGAATAAATCCAGAACCATTAAATTCAAACCAAATAACTTGAAGCTCTACCGAAACAGACTTATCATCTACCTTCGCACCTGTATAAGTCTGATCAAAACTTAGTGAAACTCTATTCAATACTTTAGTATCTGTAAATTCACTTGAAGCCAGTGAAGGATTTAAAGTCATATACTGAAATTTGTTGTCTTCTATAGAAAAAGACAAGTTCTCATTAATTTCAGAGCCTGTTTTACGAGCATTGGTTAATTCATTAGCTGCAAATGTTTTTTGAGAAATTATTCCAAATGACAACAACAAAACAGTGATCGTTGTTAAAATAGTCGCTTTTCTTTTACTTGTCTTCATATCTATTAGTTTTACAACTGGGTGAACAATGTATATCCTATATATTCTTCTTTACAAACTAGCCTTCCATCTTTCTTTTTCAGAAATCTCAGGTAAGAGAATGTATTTTCATCAAAAACAGGATTAGTTTTAATATCTGAATAAGAAATAAGCATCCTAGGCTTTACTTTAGTACCTTCTTTATTATAATCAATATCCTGCTCATTAGCATAAAATAACTCTAAGGATTCAATAAAATAACTTTTACGGTTAAAAACCAATTTTATCATTGAGTATTCAGATGCTTCTGCAATATTAAATATGTATTCAGCCGATGTTTTTGATATTTCTTTAAATTCTATCTTACTGCAATATTTGAGAGTATTTTCCATATTTTTAATTAAATCGTCCTGGAGGTTATTATTAAAATCAACATCATTATTAATCACCTCCAAAACATTGATAGATTTTTGATTATGATCAACAACAAGATTATATTTATCGCATTGTATAGTTTCAAAACTTCCAAGTTTATAATAAACTGCTTTTTTTTGCTTTTTATAGTCTCCTAATTCTATTGTCATTGGAGTAGTCGCAAAATAATCGGGAAAAAGCTTATAACTAACCTTCATTGAATAACTCTCATTATTTCGATATTCCTGATTCATTTTTTTTAAATCATCAATTGCATTCTGGGAAAAAGCCCAAAAGCTGTTAATCAGGCAAATAAATATTACTAATAGTATTTTATTCATATTTTTACTTATTAATTATGGATTTTGCGGAGCATCTTTTTTTGATGTATGGTTTACAGACTCCTTAATTGTCATAACACCACGTGCAGTTTCTTTTTTAATTCTTATAAGAGTTCCTTCCTCGTCGTATTCATAAAAAGTTGCATAATTATTTTCATCTAGCTCGGCAGAAACTTTTAAACTAATCGGATCATATACAAAAGACTTCATATTTCCATTAAAAGGATGAATCCTCACATCATCGAAATAAACAGTATTATTTCCTTTATTTTTTAAATAGACAAATATCTTAATCGCATTATCTGGCACCACAAATTCACTATACATTCTTTGCCATCCGTCAATAATTATGTCTTCAGGCGAAGTACTGAATTCCTGAACTTGAAGTGCTTGTACTGCTCCAGGAAAATATAGCATTATCTGAGGGTTGGCATAAAAACTGTCAGATTCACAATTGCTTTCTTTTACCCAAACAGACATAGCATATCTCACTCCATGTATTGGCCTAAATGAAGCTAAACAATCTTCACAATTCAGCTCAGTACATGTATTACTGAGTAAACCAACAAAACATGTATAAGTATTTACACAACCTCTGTCATCAATAACAGTTACAGAATAATTACCAGATGACAATCCATTTATATCTTCTGAAACAGCTCCATTTGACCATAAAAAAGTATATGGAGATGAACCATCAGATACAATCAAATTAATTTCTCCATCGGCTTTTTCAGGGCAAGATTCGTCTTTAATAATACTTGTTATTGTAGGTGCACCTGGATTATTAATAGTTACATTCGTTGATGATGAACATCCCTCTGCATCAGTTGCTGTTACACTATATTTACCTGCACATACATTTATTAAATTAGGTAGTGATGCAAAGCTGGAATTTGACCAAGAATAAACAATTGGGCTAATATAATCTCCTGTTGGGACTAAATTAATTGTTCCTGTACATTCACATTTTGCATCAGTACTATTAGCAACAACTATAAGTTTGCAACATTTTTCCGATTCTAAGTCAACATCTACACCTGAATGAATTTCACATCCGTTTGCATCAATAATTGTTATATCATAATGACCAGACTGAATATTATATCTGTCTTTAATGGTAGAACCATTTGACCATAAATAACTATAAGGAGCCACTCCTCCTAAAACAGAAACAGTAATTGATCCATCGTGTTCTCCTGTGCATGATTCATCAACTACACTAAACAATGGACTAAAAGAGAAATTTGTTAAAGTAAATTGCTTAACAAGCGTACATGCCGAGTCGTCAGCTATAGTTACATAATATGTCCCCGCACAAAGTCCTGTTATATCTTCTGTGTCAAAACCTCCAAAAGACCATTCAAATGTATATGGAGATGAACCATTTGTAATTGTAAGGTAAATTTCTCCATCAAAACCATCAGGATTACAAGTCGGGTTCAGAATTTGAGCAGTAGCATTAATTGTACAACATTTTACTCCATCTGCGAGAATCGAAACATTTTCCAATGTTGTACATCCATTACCATCAGTAATACTTACATTATATAACCCATTTCCTAATGACGGAATATTATTTGCTGAACACAAATTACTGACTGAAGATTCAGAAGATTCAGCTGAATTTATTGACCATGAAAAAGTAAAAGGACTTGTCCCTTGCAAATTGGTTATCGTAGCTGTACCATCACAAGCTCCTGAACAACTTTCGTTTGTAGATAGTACATCAGCTCCAATTGAACTAGTATTGACAACATCAATAGTACCGTCTGCAAGGCAACCAGCCATATCTGTTACAACTACATGATAAGGCGTTATTGAAGAACAAACATGTATCAGTGCAGAAGTAGTTTCAGTAGTATGATTCCATGCATATGTATATGGAGGATTTCCGCCTGTAACACTTACATGCATTGTCGCATTACATTCACATGTAGCATTTGTATGTGCTGCTGTTATTGTCAAATTGCATGGTGCTGGCACTGGAACATTTATAAGAGTATTATCATATGATACAGTTCCGTGAAAATTACAATCATGCTCAACTGTACAAGTAAGTGACAAATCTGTCATTACTTCGGCAGAAATATTAATTTGAGCAGATTGTACAAGTGGTGGAGTATCTTTAATATCAAATTTAATTGTATATGGATCAACTGTTGTCGATAATGGCCAGGATAGCTTTGTTAAACCACCTCCAGTTGTTTCCAAATTCGGATCTTCTGGAGTAAAAGATCCTTGAATATATTCAACAGTTGAAGGAAACGATACAACTATTTCTCCAGATGAAACACCATTGTTGCCATTTGGCAAATTAACTTCAATATGAGATAAGTCGCCTAAAGAAACAATGTCGGTTGCAGTAATATTAATTGGGACTAAAGCCATATTAATGATGCCAGACATATTAAGTTGAATGTATTCGCCAGGGTTATCCCAAATTTGCATAATATTGCATGGGTTATTATAAGATGCTTTAACTTTTATTGGAAGTATTGGATCAAAATCATTATCACATGTAGTCATCAATGTGAAATCTATTATTATTGGATATGTGCTTGACTGAGAAGGAGGTATGCCCGTGAATGGAGAAATTACAGAGGAGAAATCCCAACCATCAAATCCAGTATAATTAGGTGGAAAATTAACCGGACTATCCATATACGTATATTGAGAACTTACAATACTAACACCAGGTGTTAGCTCAAGCCATAATTTTATATCAGATAAATTTGCTCTTCCCTTATTGTAAACAATAATTCGATAATCAATTGGCTGACAAATATTTGAACTTGATATGGGAGATATTGTTTCAAACTCCAATCCATAATTTGGATGAGTTAGTGTTAAGTCATCATATTGCTGGGCACATGGATTACTAATATCTAGCGAAGTAGGATATGGAGCACAATTGCCACCATAGTATAATGCAATATCATCAATAATATCATGATCGCCTGAACAACCAGAAATCTGTGCTTTTACATAAATATTTATGTCGGCTCCTGCCGGGATAGATCCTAGTTTGACAAGATACTTTTCATTACCTATTTGATTAATATCTATGACTTCTATTGGGTATGTTGTAGTTACATTACCTGTATTGGAAAAAGCATTATCAAAAACTATATCGGCAACATTTGAACCAGAAGGATAAAGCATTAGCCATGTATTCTCAGAGCTTCCAGTTCCTGTATTTTGTATATTTATAGTCCAGGTAGCTTCTCCATTTTCTACAAATTGATTTTTAAATGCTGAAACATTAAGTTCTGGGATATAATCATGAGGATTATGTGTGCTAAATAGGACTGGTATTTCACACGATACTACTGGACAATTATCCAAGTAGCAATATTGATTATATTTTACTTCACCAGAATACATAATAGGTGTATTTATAATAGTTGTACAACTTGGTTTTGCATTAAATTGAAAAATGAGAGGTTGGTTATTTGAGATTTTTCTTTCAATCAGTGGCCATTCATTTAAAGGATTATTTGAACTGAATGTTTTAATACTATTTAAGGGGGTTGCTGGAGGATTATTTACAGCAACATTATTATTCGCATTATCAAAATAAAATTTTGCACTTCCTTCTTCATAAACATAATCATTCATTAATGGGAATAATATTGATTTTGGTAAAGCAATTGGTCTAAACTCATTAGGAAATAAAAGACCACTGAATGTATTAAAAGGCTTAAAATTAACTGTATATTTATATGTGCAACCCAAATCTATTCCTGACTGAGCAACATGCAAACCAGGTTTAAAAATCTTAAACCCATTTCCATTACCATAATTTGATTGAATACCATCTCCTTCTATATATGCTTTTACAAAAGGAATATCAATATAATCACCAGCATTCATATTGTCATTTACTTGCAATGATGCATTAAAACTTATTGAAGATCCCTGTGCCACATTTGTAGTTAAACTGTAAATCAGCTTATGGCTAACTACTAAATCTGATATAATTTCAGTCAAATATACTGGATCGTCAGCTGGAACTGCTGTTCCATCATTTATTGAAAAAGTTGCAGAAATAGGTCCAAAAAGTGCTGTTTGAATATTAGAATTTGAAGTTACATAATTAATGACAGCTTTAACTACAGACAAAGAACAACTTGAAGAAACCGAACCTGTAATCTCAGCTTCAACATTATCATAAACGTAAGCTCTATTAAGGTTAAAAAACTCTTCAGCTGTTGCCTTATTGGCACGTGCTCCGATTGTAGTTTCGAATTTAAAAGGATCACTATTCTGAACCCATCCGTATGTAGTTCTAGAAAAATTAAAACTTTCAAGATTAAGGCAAGCTAATTCTCCTTCAGTACTACATAAATTACTTGTGTAAATTAAAAAATCATCGCAAGCAAGAACTCTCGCACATGAACATGAATTATCATCACACTTATAATTAAGTCTCCAATAAATTTTTGCAAATCCATCCTGAATCTCAGAACAATTTGTTGTTACCGTAATTATGAATGAAGTATTTGGTTCTAAAGTATAAATAGGCCCGCCAGATAAAACCCAAGTATTTGGTTGTACTGAGGTTTGATTTACGTTTAATTGTGATTGATAAAAGGCTGATGAAATTGAATATCCAGCTGGCAATTCAACTTCAACCCAATAATTTTTGGATGTACATTCAGGCAAAAAAATTAATGGAGACGACCATATATTTGGTAAAAAGGAAAAAGAATAACTATTTGGCTCATTAGTAGCGACTACCTCATTTGTGCCAGAACAGCTAGAATTACTATTATTTTCATATTGATATACATAAGCATAGACTTCATCATTTGAATATCCGCATTTTGTATTATATTTTACATTAATAGATACTTGATCATGAACACTACTACATGAAATTATGGATTGACAAACATAATTATATTTCACATGAAGCTTTACAAATTGACCAGGAGCCAAATCGTTATCTTTATTATCAGAACTTAAATTTGCTAATTGTATTAAAGGCACAATATTGTTGGTGGTATTGGAGGTATTTATTGAACTTGTAATATTATTTGTGATTGTAGTATAAGTTGCTTCTATTGAATTTATGGTAATTTGACTTGAATACTTATATAACCTTATTTCCAAATCTTCGGCCCAATTATATGAGTCAGTAGCAGTATTTCTAACAAATATATCAAAAGAACTCTCCCCAGTTGGGGCATTACAATAGCTAAAATTATCAAATTCAACCTCAATATTATTTGGCTTTGTAATTTGTTGCACTGATGCAGATGCAGTAGGATTTCCATACATAATTTCCTCAATCTGGTTACATAAATCACCATTACACCCCCATTCAGCAGAATATGTTATGTTAGTAATTCCAGCACTACAACCTACAATTTCAAATTTTTCTTCTAATTCTATTTGATATCCTTGAGGAAAATCGCCAACAGATATTTCATAGCGCTTGCCTTCACCTATGAACACAGGATCAGGTATTTGGATAATTACACTAGGAT
>MEND01000178.1:0-1749 GCA_001768975.1 Bacteroidetes bacterium GWA2_31_9
ATAAAGATACAATATATATTTTATATATCATATAGGATACCTATATCCCTGTGTTTTCTTCAATTGCATTAGCTGATATATTTGATGATACTTTAATTGCAACCTCCCCCAACTTCTTTTCTTCCCAATCAGGATAATTCGTTCCATCTTCTTTTTTAAACCTCAGCTTTTGAGAAAAGATTTGTTGCATTAGACCTTTTTTGTATTGCTCTAAAAGTTCTTTTTTCTTTTTTTGTTGTGTGAATTTGTCATCAACGGCTGTGAGAAATGTTGCTATTTTGGTTTGTTCGGGAAGAGATGGAAGGTAAATAGATAAATTTTTCAAATCAGATAAATCCAATTTTCCAGCTCCAATACCTGTACCTGAAACCAAACTTAAAATGACGTTTTCAGAAAAAATAAACCAATATAAAGTAAATTTGTTGTCATTTTTAATATCTACATCAATTGACTTAACGTCTTGATTAAATGAAATATCTTGAGTTGCAATACCAATAGGTATTTTATTAAATAACATACTTCCTCTAACTAAAATCAAAAGACTTCCTTTACGAGCAAGTTTTGAACCTTTTTTCAAACCTAAATCTGTAATTTTAAGTTCAGAATTAAAATATTCAATTCCTCTCATACTTGAAGCACTTATCCAAGGGATTTCTCCATCCCAATATAAAGGATTGTCTTTGGGTGGAGTTCCTCCTGATGACCAAATTGTTATTTCTCCCAATTTTCTATTTTCCCAGACATCAGAAAATTCAGGAAACCGCAATTTTGGGATATTATTATTGTTTTGTTTCATTGGTTGTTTTCGTAATTCGCAATTAATTTTATTCCTTGTCAATTTCCTTATTTTTCTTTTCAATAAGTGCTTGTTTGGCATTTAACGGAGTAACCACCTTTTTACCTGTTTTTGCTTCTAATTCTTTTCGAGCAATTCCAGCAACATTTCCGCCTTGTTGTGCAACTTTTTTACTTTCCTTAAAATTTTTAGGTTTTACAGCTTGTGAAATATCTTTGGTTGATGCTTCGGCAAGCATATTCAAAATTAATTCGGTATTGGTCATATTATCACGCAAGTTTTCTTTTTTCAAACCTTTCAAAATTTTGTATTCTTTTGTGCTTTTTTCAGCCCAAGCTTTGGTTATAATATCGGTTAATGTTGCAAATTGAACTCCTTCTTTAAGTCCTCGTTTTTTCCATTCGTCGGTTAATTCTTTGCGAATTTCAATACTTTTAATTCGTTGGTTTATCCAACTTTCAGAATATCCCAATTGCAAATATTGTTCTAATGCTCGGTCAATACTTAATTCGGGGTCTTGCATTTCGTCTATTCTTTCCTTTGCAATTTGTGCCAACCAAAGTTTAAAAGGTTCTGCTTTTGGCGATGGAATTGATTGTATTAATCTGAAAAGTTGTTCGGTATCGGCAACGTCGGTAATTCTCATTTTACCATCGGCAGATTGCATTTTCAACTGTCCGATTTTTTCGGACAGTTCACTTCCTTCTTTTTTTAATTTGGCTTTTAGGTCGTTCCAGTATTTTCTTGGCCTATCGCTGTTTGTTAAAACTTCAATTACATCAATAATTGAAATTTGCCATTTTTCTTGTTTTTCGTCCCAAACAGTACGAACTTTTTTATTGTCAAATATTTTTATTGCATCTTTCTTTTCCATAATTGAAATATTTAAAATGGTGACGAAATATTTAATTGTTTGCAAAATTCGGCAATGGTTTTATCTGTTGCTTCAATGT
>MEND01000178.1:1898-5935 GCA_001768975.1 Bacteroidetes bacterium GWA2_31_9
TCAATAAACAAAATATTATCGCTATGTACTCGGCATTTGCTCAATACTAATATACAGGTTGGTATGCTTGTACCATAAAATATATTTGCTGGTAATCCGATAACTGCATCTAAATAGTTTTGTTTTTCAATTATATACTGCCTTATAGTTTCTTCTGCCGAGCCTCTAAATAATACTCCATGAGGCAATACACAAGCCATTGTTCCATTTTCGGCTAATTGGTGTATCATGTGTTGTACAAAAGCAAAATCGGCTGTGCTTACTGGTGCTAATCTACCATATTGGCTAAAGCGTTCATCATTTTCGTTTAATGGGTTGTCTTTGCCTTTCCATTTTGCCGAAAAAGGAGGATTGGCAACCACTGCCTCAAATCTCATATCAAAATGTTGAGGTTCTGTTAAAGTATCTTCTTGCCTAATGTCGAATTTACTGTAATGTACATCGTGCAAAATCATGTTCATTCGAGCTAAATTGTAGGTAGTACGGTTTAACTCTTGTCCAAAAAACTCGCTTACCTCCACTTCTTTAGCTACTCGCAACAATAATGAGCCACTGCCACAAGTAGGGTCGTAAACGTTTTTTAATCGTTTTTTGCCTGTGGTAACAATCTTAGCCAATATTTTAGAAACTTGCTGAGGGGTATAAAATTCTCCTGCTTTTTTACCTGCTCCACTTGCAAACTGTCCTATTAAATACTCATAAGCATCGCCCAAAACATCGCTATCGGCATTGGCTAACTCAAAATCTATTTTATCTAAATGCTGTAATACTTTAGCAATTAGAGCATTTCTTGCTTCAACTGTACGCCCTAATTTTGTACTACTTAAATCTAAATCCTCAAACAGTTTGTTAAAATCATCTTCGCTTTCAGTACCCATTGTACTTTGCTCAATACCGTTTAGAATGTTGCTTAAATCTTCTAAAATAAAATTGCTTTCATCTTCTGTATTGGCATTTCCTCTTTTAGCAATAGCACTAAACAGTTCATCAGGTTTTAAAAAGTAACCCAATTTAATTAACGATTCGTCTCTTATTGCTTCTAAATCCTCAGCATTTGTAACTTTTAAGTAATCTTTTACTTTCTCAGTTTCTAATAGTTGATTTGCATAGATTGTTTGTTTTTCGGAAAGGTATTTGAAAAAGATAAAACCTAATATATAATCTCTAAACTCGTCTGCATCCATTCTGCCTCTTAACTCATCGGCAATGTTCCAAAGTTGTGTTTCGAGTTGTTTCTTTTGTTCTTCTGACATTTTGAATTATTTTAAGTTTTTAAATTTATAAAAAAAATTTAAAGTATAATATTAAGTTGTATAATTGAAAATAATATTTGATGCTTATAGATAATAATGGTCAGTGGCTAGTCGAGAAGGAAAAGCGGAATTTCACTCTTAAACCGTCTTCCCATGAAGATTTTACTTTTGTTTTATGAATTGCAAAGAAATAAAGCGTTATTAAAACAAAAACGAGGTTAATTATCAAAAAAAAGGAATTATGAAAAAAAAAGTAAAATAGGTGATCAATTTAATAAAAAAATTACATAGAAAGAGTATTATCGTTACTTTGTTTCTTAGACTTCAGATTATGAATATCTTCAATATCCTTTGATCTTGATTTAGTTTGCTTAGAAATAATAAGATCGTCAAAAGAAATTACATAAACATCTACCTCTTTAATCTTATAACGTTCTTTACGATTATAAGATGTCATAAAATCATCTAACCCTGGTACAGATGGAAGAAAATCAGCTTTATAAATATCAAATTCAAAAGAATAAAAAGTTTTTTTTGGATCAGGGGATTTAGATTTAAGTTCTTTTACATTATAACCCAATTCTTCTAGAGCTTTTAATAAATTTAAAGAGTTTTCATAACCAGGGCGATACCAAAAGTCTAAATCATATTTATTAAGTGGACTCCCATCACTGGCAGTAGATATCCTGTAATGACCATGTAAAGCAACCGCAGTGCCACCGATAATTAAATATTTAACATCATATTTATTCAAAGCATCACAGACATTTGTAATCGTTTCAATTAAAATATTTTTCATAATAAAGAAAATTGTAAAGAATATTACTTAGAAGTATTTTTCTTTGAAGATTGTTGTTTAACAAGAGAAACAAGCTCATTAAATTCAGCTTCAAACTTATCAGATTGTGATTTTTTAAGCTTTTGAAGTTTATTGTCAGCTTTCAATTTTTCAAAACTTTGATATGACTTTAATTCGCTCATAAATACAAAGATAAGTCAAGATTAAGTTAAAACCTAAAGAAAATGAAATTAAAATTAAAAATCAATAATAATTATAAGATGACTTGTACTAAAATATGTTTACACTAAAAAGTGTAAAATGGATAAAAAAAAGAAAACTTATTTTAGAGATTGTAATTAAATAACCTAATCTCTTATTTAAACCTATGAAGTGTCTCTATTTACAGGACTCTGAGTTAATGATTGACGCAGATTTTACTGTTTACTTTCCGATACAAAATTTAGAAAAAATATTTCCAAGCACCTCTTCCACAGTTACTTGACCTGTAATCTCTCCTAAATAATGTAATGCCTGACGAATATCCATTGCCAACAAATCGCCTGAAATTCCCTTTTCTAATCCTTGAACAATGTTGAGAATTGAATCATAAGCATTTAAAAGTGCTTCGTAATGGCGGATATTTGTAACAACTGTTTCATCATTTCCAATTTTCAAATCAACTGCTTTATAAATCACTTCTGAAAGAAATTGAACATTTTCATTTCTTTTTGCCGAAACAAAAACTGTTTCCCACTCAAATAGTTGCTTACCTCCTTTAGGCACATCAACTAATTTATCGATTTTATTTGCAACCAAAATGATTTTTTTTGTATCATCACCAATAATCTTTTGCAAATCATTAATGTTTGTATTTATTTCCTCAACACAAGTTTCTGCAATATCAACAACATATAAAATTATTGATGCTTTTTTAATGTTTTCATAGGTTCGTGAAATACCAATTTGTTCTATTTCATCTTCCGAATCACGCAATCCGGCAGTATCTATAAATCTGAAAATTACACCATTAATAACAAATGTATCTTCAATAGAATCGCGAGTTGTGCCAGGGATTTCAGAAACAATAGCTTTGTCTTCGTTTAAAATGGCATTTAATAAAGTTGATTTTCCAACATTTGGTTTTCCAATAATTGCAACCGGAATTCCTTTTTTAATAACATTGCCAAGTTTATAAGAATTAATTAATTTATTAACCTCATTTTTAATGTTTTCGATTAAAGTATTTAGTTTTTTTCGGTCGGCAAATTCAACGTCTTCTTCGCTAAAATCGAGTTCGAGTTCAATTAAGGATGCAAAATCAATTAATTCTGCTCTTAATTTTTTAATATCGTTTGAAAAACCACCACGAAGTTGATTAATCGCTACTCTATGTGAACTTTGTGATGCTGACGAAATTAAATCGGCAACAGCTTCAGCCTGAGACAAGTCCATCTTGCCATTAAAAAAAGCTCGCATAGTAAACTCACCCGGTTGTGCAAGTACTGCTCCACTTTTTAATAATATTTCTAGAATTTTATGCTGAATATAAATAGAGCCATGACAAGAAATTTCAATACAATTTTCTCCGGTATAAGAATTTGGAGCTTTAAAAACAGAAACTAAAACTTCATCAATAATTTCGTTATCGAAAATTATGTTTCCATAAATTATTGAAAATGGCTTTAAATTTGAAAAATTAATGCTTTTTGACTTTGGCAAAAATATTTTTTCACAAATCTGAAAAGATTTTTTTCCCGAAATTCTGATTATCGAAATTGCACCAATGCCCGATGGAGTGGCAATTGCACAAATTGTTTCTTCTGATAAATTAAACATCATTTTAATTGTTTATTAATTTTTTTAATATAGTTTTTGAAAGTAATAGTTTTCGTTTAATTTTGGAATATAATTTAAAAATAAATTTTTCAGTAATGGCAATTCTAGTAAATAAACACTCCAGGGTTATTGTTCAGGGTTTCACAGGAAACGAAGGCACTTTTCAT
>MEND01000179.1:0-2776 GCA_001768975.1 Bacteroidetes bacterium GWA2_31_9
CAGTCCACTAATTATCCAACAGAAGGAACAAACACCTATCGGTTAAGGTATGATGGAGGAGGTACCATAAATGCTGGCAACAATTGTGACTTATATAAAACGATTGATTTTACTGATTTTAAAACCATCTATGCCGACTTCTACATTAATTCGAGCAATAATACAAATAATTTGTATGGATTGGTTTGTTTTGATGGAACATTCCCTGACGTAGGAGCTACTATTGGTTGGGCTGCAAGAATTATAAGTGATAATAATGGTGCGTATCTTCATACCGACATTGATGTCTCTGGATTGACAGGTAATCACTCACTACGATTTGGCTTGTATTGTGATGTAAATTTCAATGCAGGCACAAAGGAGTTCTATGTAGATAATATAACAGTGAACAGATATTTATATAGTAAGCCTGTTTACTTAGCTTCTTTTGAAAATGCATCTGCATGGGAGCAAATGGAATGGGCAGAAGCTGGTGCCAACGGTAATTTATCTATAACTATTCAGAAAATGGTTAGTGGTGAATGGGAAAATGTATATGGAATGGAAAATATTTCAACATCTCCTATTGATATATCAAGTTTAGGTGGAGAACCAGCTATCAGACTATTAGGTAATTTTACCAATACAGGAACAGGTTCACCAACAATGTCATCGTGGACTATAAAATGTGCAATTTCTCCTGTTGAACCACCAACAAGTTTTACAGGTGTTTCTGTAAGTTCATCAGAAATTGACCTTACTTGGACTGAAAATGTTGCTGGCAATGCTGTTATGGTTGCATATAATACTGTAAATACTTTTGGAACACCCGAAGATGGTACTATATATGCAAATGGAGATTATTTACCTGATAGTGCAGGAATTGTAATTTATCAGGGAAATGCCGAGGCATTTGATTTTACTTCTATTAGTGGTGCAGGTTGCAAATATTATTTTAAAGCATGGTCTGTTAATGTGTCAAATATTTATTCGCAGGGAGTTGAAACAGAAGTTGAAAATTCTATAGGTTCAGTTTCTGTTTTTCCTTATTTAGAAACTTTTGAGGGTTATGATAATTGGTCAGAAGATATATGTCCATGGTCGATTAATGATGCAGATAATTTAGAGGTTTGGGGTATTGGTTCTTATGTATATCCTCCTAAATATGGACCAACTAGCTTTTATATTTTCAATCCATGGCAGACAAGCCCTACTGTTGAAATTAGAGCTGCACCTTACAGTGGTAAAAAATTTGCATGTAGTTTTTCTCCTATTTCAGCTTTAACAGATGATTGGTTAATTTCACCACAATTTGAGCTTGACCCAATTGTTAATTACGAATTGTCCTTCTGGGCAAAATCTTTTGAAGGATCTAGTATTACTGCTGAAGAATGGAATAGCTTGGAGGTTAAAATTTCAACAACAGGAACATCTACAGCTGATTTTACAACAACAATAGTCCCATCAACAGTAATTGAATATGATTGGGAAGAAATAGTTTATGACCTTGCTGCTTATAGTGGTCAAGATATTTATATTGCTATTCATAATATATCAAATGATAAATATTTCTTAATGATAGATGATTTCAGGATTGGTATTATATGCTCAGACCCTGTTGCTGATGCAGGAACTGACCAGACAATTTGCGGAGGCAATGCAACATTAGCTGGTAATGCTCCTGATGCAGGTGTAACTGGAGCATGGTCAGTTGAAAGTGGTTCAGCTACTTTTACTGATTATACAAGCCCGACAACAACAGTAACTGGTATTGGAACAGGCACAACTATTTTAGCATGGACTCTTACTGTTACTAATGGAGGTTGTACACATACAGATAATATTACAATTACAAACTCGCCACCTACAGCTGATGCTGGAATAGCACAAACTGTATGTGCATTGCCTACACTAGCAGGAAGTGTTCCTGCCGGAGGTGAGGAAGGCACTTGGTCTGTCATAAGCGGGACTGCAACTTTTGCAGATGAAAATTCAAATACAACTGCTGTTACAGCAATGGGTGTTGGCGATAATTTATTACAATGGACTGTAAATAATATTGCCGACCCAACTTGTAGCACATACGACCAAGTGTTAATAACTTACTTACCAACACCAGATGCCCCTTCTGTAACAATGGCTTCAAGCGTTACGGATATTTCATTTGTTGCTAATTGGACTGCTGTATCTCCTGTTGACCATTATGAATTGGATGTTTCAACTGCATCTGATTTCAGTTCTTTTGTTGTTGGTTATAACGATCTTAATGTTGGAAATGTAACAAGTTATTCTGTAACTGGATTAACAGCAAATACTCAATATTATTATAGAGTACGAGCTGTAAATTCATGCGGAAGTGCAAGTATAAGTTCAGATCCACCATATTCAGTAACAACACCAACAGCCCCTCTGCCAGATGAAGGATTAATACTGGATATGAATCTTACAAACGATGGTACGCTTTATCAAACAGATGATGCAAATTATTTTATAATGCGAGGTATTGGATATAGTATTTTAGGAAGTGGAATTTATACAGATGCCAAGCTTAGGGTTCAAGGTCAAATAACATTTGATGCTGTTATTGCAAGTGGCTTATTTTCAAAAACATTGACTGACGGTACAGGTGGAATAACATTTACAATATATGATGCAAGAACCTATAAAAATGGTGAGTTTACAAACAATGCTACAACAACAACAAACAATACATCTGTTTTTGAAAACTCTGGACATTGGACAAATAATGGAACATTTACTGCAAACGCTGTTTCTAGAGTTGTTTTTAATGGTACAG
>MEND01000179.1:2796-3183 GCA_001768975.1 Bacteroidetes bacterium GWA2_31_9
GGAACAGGTCCCTACTATGATGTTACTTTAAATAATACCTCGGCTGCAGCAGCTTTAACACTTTCAGATAATGCTACAATTGCCAATGAGCTTAAGTTAACTGACGGTTGGATTGTTACAGGTGCTAATTATGTAATAATGTCGAGCACTACACAAGCAGATTTAGTTCTGGATTTTGATGACGGAAGAACATTTATAAATAAAAACTTACGCAGAGCAATTCCAAATCCTATAGCTGGAGCAAGTACTTATGTGTTTCCTTTAGGAAATGGGAATGCTACAACAAATTACTATAGAGGTGATTTGTCCTCTTCAGACTTGTCTGGAGCTACTTATGTAACAGGTTCATGTACATCAATTACTGAAGCAGGAAATAATATTGATTCT
>MEND01000179.1:3199-4405 GCA_001768975.1 Bacteroidetes bacterium GWA2_31_9
AAGGTGCTACTACATATAATGATTTAGTAAACACAGGTGTTTGGGATTTTACACCAAGTGGAGCAACTGGTGGCTCGTACAACTTGAAACTGTATGTAACTAATATTGCAGGTTTAACAAATGATAAATTTGCTATTCTAAAAAGACCAACAGGCTCTACAGATTATGCAGACTGGGTAACAGGTTCACCAGCAGCTTATCCAGCATCTGGTGCAATGGGTAGAATTATTAGCGGAGGTTCTGCTCCTTATTATGCCGAAAGAACAGGCTATACTAGCTTTACCGAATATGGAATAGGTAAAACTGTTGACCCATTACCTGTGGTTTTATTAAGCTTAACTGCAAAATGTCAAAATAGTATTTTATTAGAATGGTCAACTGCTTCTGAAATTAATAGTAGCTACTTTATAATTGAAAGATCTTATGATGGAGTTATTTTTAATTATTTAGATAAAGTTGATGCCTCTGGAAATAGTAATGTTGTTAGTAATTATAGCTTCATTGATTCAAAGTTTGATTATACTTTAATGTATTATCGTTTAAAACAAGTTGATTTTAATGGAGATTATTATTACTCTGACATTATTAGTACAAACTGTATTTCTTCAAATGAATTATTTGACATTTTCAAATCGAATGATGATGGTCTCAACTTTATTATTAAAAATGGAGTTCCTGAAAAAGAGTATAATATATTGATTTATGACCAAGTTGGAAAATGTCTAGTTACTAAAAATGTTAAACTTAACAGTTCAATTCAAAAAGTGTCAATTGATGAAAATTTATCTATAGGTATTTATAATATTGTAATTCGCTCTGCCGATGATTTTATTTGTAAGCAGTTTGTGATTTACAGCAAATAGGGTTATATTTTATTGGTAATAAGCTTGGTAGAAATGTACAATTGTTATCATTTTGTATTTTAACATAGAACACGATTAAACTCGTGTGGCATTAAAATTAAATTTGGTTTTTCGACATTATTTGTAATGATATTGCTAAAAATCTTATTTTCAGTCTTTAACTCCATTGGATTTAGCTTAATTTGTTGAAAATCATTCTAAAAATGTATTATCCAATGTGGTTAATCTTAGTAGTAAATATAAACAAAACCACTAGCTTTATTCTTATTGGAAAATTAATGAGCTGTTAATAAGCTATTAAGGCTGTGTATTGAGCATGTCGAAATGTTTAATAATCATCACT
>MEND01000179.1:4462-5629 GCA_001768975.1 Bacteroidetes bacterium GWA2_31_9
AATCTGCATTTAATATATTTTTTTTATTTCATAACTTTATTAAAATGAAACTATTTAAACATAAATTTCTAAAAATTATTAAATAAATTTTGTTGATAACTATTGTTTTAATGAAAAAACTACTACCTTTGCGTTCCAATTTGGGAAAATATATGTTAAAATTTATAATATGCCGACAATACAACAACTAGTAAGAAAAGGTAGACAGAATAAGGCTTATAACAGTAAAGCACCTGCTTTGGACTCATGTCCTCAAAGAAGAGGTGTTTGTGTACGTGTTTACACTACTACTCCTAAGAAGCCAAACTCTGCAATGCGTAAAGTTGCTCGTGTTAGATTAACTAACTCAATGGAAGTAACCGCTTACATTCCTGGTGAAGGTCATAATTTACAGGAACACTCAATAGTACTTATCCGTGGTGGTAGGGTTAAAGATTTACCAGGAGTTAGATATCACATTGTTAGAGGTGCATTAGATACTTCAGGAGTAGAAGGCAGAAATCAAAGAAGATCAAAATACGGAACAAAAAGACCTAAAGCAGGAAAAGCTGCTCCGGCAAAAGGTAAAAAATAATAATATTAGTTTATAATGAGAAAGACTAAACCAAAAAAGAGAATTTTATTACCAGATCCTAAATTTAGTGATGTATTAGTCACAAGATTTGTTAATAATCTAATGTTTGATGGAAATAAAAACGTTGCTTATAGAATTTTTTATGATTCTCTTACTATCGTTGGCAATAAATTAAAAGATAATGAATTATCTCCATTGGATATTTGGAAAAAAGCTTTAGATAATGTAGCTCCACAAGTCGAAGTAAAAAGTCGTAGAGTTGGTGGTGCAACATTTCAAGTTCCAATTGAAGTAAGGCATGATAGAAAAGTTTCAATCAGTATGAAGAATCTCATAATGTATGCAACTAAAAGAGCTGGTAAATCTATGAGTGATAAACTTGCTGCTGAAATCATTGCTGCATTTAACGAAGAAGGTGGAGCTTTCAAGAAAAAAGAAGATACTCACAAAATGGCAGAAGCAAATAAAGCATTCTCACATTTTAGATTTTAAAAGAAAGACCCATAATAGTGCTGATGAGAGACCTCAAATATAATAGAAACATTGGAATAATGGCTCATATTGATGCCGGTAAAACTACAACTACCGAAAGG
>MEND01000180.1:0-1473 GCA_001768975.1 Bacteroidetes bacterium GWA2_31_9
AAAGAAGAACGAAAGCATCGCCCTAAAAAAATTTATTCGATGAATTACAAAAGACTATGAAAATTCCTTAACTAAACGACATTGAATGCCAATTATTAAAATCAATAATAAATCAATTAATTACGAATTTATAAATCTTGAAAAATTTTCAGATTCAGATTATTTATTGATTTTCTTGCACGAAGGACTTGGAAGCATTTCTCAATGGAAAATTTTTCCCTTAGAAGTTTCTGAAAATTCAAAAATTCCTGCATTAGTTTACGACAGATACGGACATGGAAAATCTGAAATTTTATCTGAATTTAATTATAATTTTTTTGAAGAAGAAGCTACAATTTTTCTTCCCGAATTAATTCATTGTTTAGGCATTAAAAAGAAAATAATACTTGTTGGGCATAGCGATGGAGCAACTATTGCTTTACTGTCTGCCATATTCTCTATTATAAAAGTACACGGTATAATCTCAATTTCTGCTCACGTATTCTTCGAGAACATTATTACAGAGGGTATTAATAGAGCCAATAACGAGTATGTTAACGAAAACTTAAGAAAATCGCTTGAAAAATATCATTTTGCGAATACTGAAAGCATGTTTGAGCGTTGGCGAAACTTTTGGACAGACGTAAAAACAAAAAATTGGAATATTTCAGAATCGTTTAAACTTATAAAATGTCCTGTCTTAATTATTCATGGAACAAATGATAATTATGGATCAATTGAACAAGCTGAATGTATTTTTAACAACGTTTCTTCTATTGATAAGCACAAAATAATTTTAAATTCTGGACACAATCCTCATTTTAAAGAAAAAGAAATTGTGATTGATGAAATTGTAAGATTTATTTGTAAGTAGGGAAACTTGCTATGGATATTTCTTCTTTTTCTTTTGAACGGAATGTCCAAAACGTCCAATCATATCGCCTAGTTCGTAGTAAAAACCATGTGAATATGAAATTGGTTTAGCATCAAAAAGCTTAAATGCTTCTGTTTCATTATCAAGATATTGCTCATCGACCATAACATTAACGACTTCGGCTATAAACATATCGTGCGAACCAAGTGCAAGAATATCTTTAACTACACATTCAATATTTACAGGCGATTCGTCAATTATGGGAGCTTTTACAATTTGAGCTTTTGAAGGAGTTAACTTCATTTCCTTAAACTTATCATAATCCCTACCCGATTTTACGCCGCACCAATCTGTTTCATAAGCAAGTTTTTTTGTGGTAAGATTAATTACAAACTCTTTATTTTTCATAATTATTCCATGCGAGTGCCTATCGGGTCTAATTGAAATATAACACATTGGAGGGTTTGTACAGATTGTTCCTGTCCACGAAATTGTAATTATATTATATTCTTCTTCATTTGAACCACAACTTACCATTACGGCTGGTAAAGGATAAATCATTGTTCCGGGTTTCCATTGGATTTTTGGCATTTTTTTTATTTTTAATGTTAGACTGAGGC
>MEND01000180.1:1508-1972 GCA_001768975.1 Bacteroidetes bacterium GWA2_31_9
TGTCATCTTTTTCGAGTCGGTGATATAATTTTTTAATTTCTGGTGTATTTAAAAATCTGATTACATGTTTTTTAAGCTGACCACTTCCTTTGCCTGGAATTATTTCAACTAATTCTATTTTTTTATCAATAGCCTCTTCAATAATTGAATTTAAGGCTTCGTCAATCTTATTGCCTTTATTGAAAATTTCGTGTAAATCGAGTTTTAGCTTTGCCACTTCTTTTTGGTAATTATACAAAAATAGTAAAAAAAATTACTAAAAATCACTAATCTTTAAATTCCATAGCCACCTTTTATATGGGGAAAATTGAGAAACTTAGCGACTTTGTTTGTGGCAAAAAGCTAGGTAATATTTTTAAAGAAAGAAAAATTCACCTTGCTATAATTCCTTTTGTCGAACAATTGTGGAAAATTAGGAAACTTAACTGCTATTGGGTGTTCAATAATAAGCCAGCCATTTTCTT
>MEND01000180.1:1980-10978 GCA_001768975.1 Bacteroidetes bacterium GWA2_31_9
TGCTTTTCGAAAACCAGTTGCGTAAAAATATGCTTAATTCAACTGCAAAAAAGTAAAAAAAATATCAATCTATTTTTGTAATATTGTTCTATATTTGTAAAATGTAAAAACTACATTATTATGCTACGAACTCAAATACAAACAGTCAGCCCCAACATTCGTGATGCTTTTATATTATTGTTTAAAACCCTGCCAAAAGAAATTCAGGAGGATATAAAAAACGAATTGTTAACTGTGACGAGAAAAAATAAGTCTGCAACACCAACCGTAAATAATATTGCCGAACAATTTGAACATTTATCATCAGAATTATTAGAAGAATTTATGATGGTTTCGTCGCCTTCACAAATTGCTTTACATCCATTTTATCAAAAAATAATAGCAATGGGCGAAAAAGCAATTCCATTTCTCATAAAAAAACTTGATGAAACACCTACAATGTGGTTTTGGGCACTTGAGGAAATTAGTGGTGATAATCCAGTTTCTGTTTCAGATAAAGGAAATATTCCATTAATGGTTTCATTGTGGAAAAAATGGGCTAAGAATAAAGGATATGCAAAGAGATAAACATATAGAAAAGGCATTTCCAAAAATTAGTCACAATTATAAAATCACCAGTCCTATAGACAATAAATATAATTGTATAGCTTTTGCCGCCGGCGATAATAGCAAATATTGGTGGCCTGCAAAATTTTATTGGCCCGACGAAATAACTGCAACAGAAGATTTGAATTCATTTATTGCTTGCTTTAAATTGCTTGGTTATGCTAAATGTGAAATGAATAGCGATTTTGAACCTGGTTATGAAAAAGTTGCAATTTATATTGACCCTGATGGAAAACCAACACATGCAGCTAAACAGTTTGCTGATGGTAATGGATTATGGAAAAGCAAACTTGGCTCGTACAAAGACATTGAACATACCTTAGACGGACTTAGCGGCTGGTCTTCTTATGGCAGTTATGGTCATATTGCAATAATTCTAAAGCGTAAAGTTTCTGATTAAAACAGAATGAAACATTCACGTCTCAATAAAGACGCACGACTTGTTCCTATTCATCGGAAAGCTCAATACGAATTGCGAATTAGATTCGTTGATAAATTTTGTAGGAAAAAAATTAGCTGACAGTTTTAAAAAAAGAAAAATTCACTTTACTATAATTCCTTTTGTCGAACAATTGTGGAAAATTAGGAAACTTAACTGCTATTGGGTGTTCAATTATTAGCCAGCCATTTTCTTTTAGCAATTGTTTTTCGAAAACCAGCTGTGGAATCAACTGATAATCTTTGCTTTCGTAAGGTGGATCGGCAAAAATAATATCATATTTTTCGTAGCAATTTTTTAAATACGAAAATACATTTGCTTTAATTGCCTTAAAGTTTTCAAGTTTTAAAGTATCAGCAGTTTTTTTTATAAAATAATGATGATTGGGATTAAGTTCAATAGATGTTACATTATTGCAACCTCTTGAAGCAAACTCAAAACCTATGCTTCCAGTTCCAGAAAATAAGTCTAATACTGAAATTTCATCATAATAAATATGATTATTCAGAATATTGAATAAGCCTTCCTTTGCAATATCTGTAGTTGGACGAGCCAAGAATTTTTTGTCGGGAGAAAATTGCCGCCCTTTATGTATTCCGCTTATGATACGCATTTATGCAGATTTAAAAAGTTTGAATAAACATAAGCAGGGAGTTCATAGAATACATAACTATATGTGTAGTAATCGTCGTATTTGTCGAATTTAAGATTTCTAATATACTTTCTGGCTTTTTGAAAATACAAATCGTCTTTTTTAGTATTTCCCATAAAAATTACTTCAACATCTTCTGGATTTAAAGCTAATTGTTCAAATACATATAAAATGAAGTAAATAAAATCGTCTTCGTTCTCAATCATGTAAGTATTAAACAAAAGCATTTTATTGCAATCGATAACCAATATATCGAAGCTTGATTTATTAATATTAACGAATACTTTTTGTTGTTGCTTATTTTTATACAACATTAGTTTGTTTTCAATTATTGGTAGCGAATAATGAAAGAATTTGGCGTTTGGAAATTGCTTCGAGATTAAATCAAGGTAATTTTTCTTAATTGCGAATATTAGATAAGTTCCCGAAATGTCTAATTTATTGTGCAATAATTCCTCATCATCGTCTTTTTCGTGAAGAAAATTAAAGATTGAATCTACCTTACTAGCATCGAAAAGTGGAGCTGGAACTTGTGTAAATTTCGAAAAACAACACATCACATAAACTGATTTGAAGTTTCTCTGTAATAATTCGTTGGAATCAATTATTTTTTCAAATTTATCAGAAAATGTCTCTATTTTTAAATCAACAATATAGTGAGAAATTGCAATGTACTTATTGCGAACAGTGTCAAGTATAGAAAAAGAAAATCCATCTTGCAAAAGCTTAATGGATAGGTGATAAGTAAGTGTAAGATTAATATCTATTGTTTCATCAATCAGATTAATTTCATTCATATCGCTTTAATAATGAAAGAATGAATAATGAAAAAATGAAAAGCTCATTAATTCTTTCATTCTTTAATTATAAAATTATTCCCAATTTCCAGCATTATTATTTGCTTCTGTAACAGAACCAACCTGAAGAATTTTTTGAGGGTCAAATGGAGCGGCATCAACAGCTTCAAAAACTTTAACAACTACTTTTGAGCCTGTTTCGATTTCTCCAGCTTTCATTTTGAATGGAGTGCTAGTAAATGGAACAATACGAAGCGAATCTATTGGATATTTATATCCAAATAATGTATCAAGCACAGGAATTTTGATAGTATCTCTGATAATCAACTTCAATTCTAAAGCTTGCTTTTCTGTCATAGTATCAGGAACATTTCCGATTGCTCTGACAACAGGAATTGAATCGTTTTTCAAAAAAGAAATCAACGTATCAAAATCGCCTGTATATCTTCCATACACATCTTTAAAAGCAATTTGTGCAGTTCTGATATCTTTTAATCTATCAATTACTTTCGCATAACGTCTAGTTTTTTCTTTCTCAAATCTTATTGGAGTTGCAATACTTTCATATAAAAAATAACCTAAAACCAATACTGCAATTATTAAAGCACTCTGAATACCTATTTTCATCTTTTTTAAATTAATTGTTTCAGTTCTTGCAAAAATAAAATTTTTTTTAATTAAAATGTCTATAACATCTATTAATTTAGCAACATGTTAAAAAATCATTTGATAAAAAAGTTTTCGGAGCATCTTGGCTTCACTCCTACACTAAGCCAAAACCTTTTATTTGAAACGTTTTCAGAATATATTTCAGACCAAGACAGCAAAAAAATATTCTTAATAAAAGGATATGCAGGAACTGGAAAAACATCAGCGATAAGTGCAATTATAAAAACTCTTGATTCTTTTAAAATTAAGTGCGAAATGCTTGCTCCAACTGGACGAGCCGCTAAAGTTTTTGCAGGATTTATGAAAAAAGATGCCTTTACAATTCATAAAAAAATATATCGTCAAACCTCGAGCAAAGATGGATTTGGCAGATTTGTTTTAAATTTTAACAAACATAAAGACACTTATTTCTTTGTTGATGAAGCTTCGATGATTACAAACGAAAATTCTGATTTTTCGATATTTGGTTCCGGAAGATTATTAAGCGATTTATTCGATTATGTTGACCAAGGCACTAACTGCAAACTTATTTTTATTGGAGATACCGCTCAATTACCTCCTGTTGGATTGTCAACTAGCCCTGCTCTTGACGCAGAGGTTTTGAAATCATATTTAAAACAAGTCATTGAAGTTCAATTAACCGATATTGTAAGGCAAACTCTTGAATCTGGGATTTTATCAAATGCAACGAATATTAGAAAAGTTATTTCTCAGGAACAAATTGAAGGAAAGCTTTTAAATATTGGCGATTTTGGAGATATAAAATTTATTAATGGAACTGAGCTAATTGAAACACTATCTTCTATTTACGATAAAGATGGCATTGAAAGTTCAATTGTTATTTGCAGAAGCAACAAGCAAACTAATAACTATAATCAAGGAATAAGGTCAAAAGTACTTTATTATGAAGAAGAGCTTGTTGCTGGTGATTATCTGATGGTTGTAAAAAACAATTATTTCTGGTCAGAGAAATACGAAACCGAAAAAAATGGCTTAAGTTTTATTGCAAATGGCGATATTTTCAGATTAAAGCGAATTAAAAAATACGAAGAACTTTACGGATTTCGGTTTGCCGATGTAACAATCGAATTATTAGACTATAACGAAATTGAACTCGATTTAAAAATAATGCTCAACACGCTAAGTTCTGAAACGGCTTCGTTAAGTTCAGACGATAATAAAAAACTTTTTTATACAATATTGGAAGATTACTCTGATGTAAAACCAAAAAAGAAACAATACGAACAAGTAAAAACAAATCCATACTTTAATGCACTGCAAGTAAAATTCTCATATGCAGTAACTTGCCATAAAGCACAGGGTGGACAATGGAAAAATGTATTTATAGACCATGGATTTATTAAACCTGAATCACTAAATGATATTGAATTTTTAAGATGGCTTTATACTGCATTTACCCGTCCACAAGAGAAATTGTATCTGGTAAATTTTAATCCGATGTTTTTTTAAATTTAATTACAAAGATTAGCTTTTCAAGATTATATTTAGGACTAACAAATGAATTTCAATTGAATAAAAATTCTACATTTAATTAAAAAGTCCCACACAGTCGAAAACTTAAAAATTTCGTATCTTTGAGAAAAATTTAAAATGAAATATTCAAGGTACGAATATAAAACAGAAGACTTATTGTTATACTTTGAATTTACAAGTGAAGGACCAAAAGGTACTATTCGTAAGTTGGTTGAATATTCTGCTACTACAGTTGAAAATGTTTACAACCTTGCATTTGGCGATTATGACGAAAGGATTGATGGTATTAACGACAAATCAATAACCAATAATGGAGATAGCCAAAAAGTGCTTGCTACTGTTGCATCAACAGTTTATGCTTTTACTGGGAAATATCCAAATGCATGGGTACATGCAACTGGAAGCACTAACGTAAGAACAAGGCTTTACAGAATGGGGATTACTAATAATCTGACAGATATAGCTGAAGACTTTTATATTTTTGGGTTACGTGATGATGTATGGGAAAAATTCATAGTTGGTGAGGATTATGAAGCATTTATGGTTACAAGAAAAAATAAAAATATCTCATTATGAAAATCAATAAATTAAATCAAGCAAAAATTCCAATTGTTAAAATTGACAAAAAATTGGAACGTTTTAGAGGAAAAGTACTATTTCCTGAAAAGCTTGAAAAAGCTAATGAAATCTTATTAAGAGTTGGGTTACCTAAGCTTACAACTAAATAACACCAACAAAAAATATTTATTGCAATATTGTAAAACCGTGTATCTTACAACACAGAAAAAATTGCAATTTTTACAACTACTATAATTATGATAACTCAAATTAAAAATTTAGCACAAAACACCGATAATAACTTTTTTCTGATTGCTGGTCCATGTATTATTGAAGATGAAGAAACAACATTTTTAATAGCTGAAACTTTAAAACAAATTACTTCTAAGTTGCACATTCCATTTATATTTAAAGCGTCTTACAAAAAAGCCAATCGAACAAAAGTTGATTCTTTTTCTGGAATCGGCGACAATGAAGCTTTAGTTATTTTAAATAAAATTAAACACGAGCTTAAACTTCCAATATTAACCGATGTACATACTTCTGATGAAGCAGAAATGGCTTCAGAATATGCTGATATTTTGCAAATTCCTGCTTTTCTTTGTCGTCAGACTGAACTTTTAATTAGTGCAGGAAATACAGGAAAAATTATAAATATCAAAAAAGGTCAGTTTCTATCAGCAGCATCAATGCAATTTGCAGCCGAAAAAGTATTTTCTACAGGAAATAAAAAAGTAATGTTAACTGAACGAGGTAGCATGTTTGGTTACAGCGATTTAGTTGTTGATTACAGAAATATTTATGAAATGAAAAAAACTGGTTTGCCAGTAATTTTGGATATTACTCATTCTCTGCAACAACCAAATCAAAGCGAAGGAGTTACAGGCGGAAAACCAGAATTAATTGAAACTATTGCAAAAGCAGGAATTGCTGTTGGTTGCGATGGAATTTTTCTTGAAACACATCCAGAACCACACAAATCAAAATCGGATGGCGAAAATATGCTCATGCTTGACAAAGTTGAAGAATTGCTTACGAAGTTAGTTAAGATTAGACAAACAATAAATTCTTTCAACGAATAAACTTAGTTATACTCCTTTTCAAGTAATAAGGTCAGTTCCTCTGGTGAAACATTCACTCTAATTTCGCTATCTTTTGCATACGAAATATAGCCTGTTTGCTCCGATACTATTAAAATAAAAGCATCGGTATGCTCCGACATTCCTAGTGCTGCCCTATGTCGAGTCCCAAGATTTAATGGAAGATTTGTGTTTTCAGATATTGGAAGAATTGCTCTTGCTGTTTTTATTTTATTATTAATAATTATTATCGCACCATCATGCAAGGGAGTGTCTTTCTGAAAAATTGTTTCAATTAATCTACTTGATATATTTGCATTTAGCGTATCGCCAATATCTGAAAATGCTCCAATATCATATTTTTTTGCAATAACCATTAATGCACCAGTTTTTTTATGACTTAAATTCTTACATGCTAAAACTATTGACTTTACGTTTAAAGGTTGCTTTGTTTTTAAGTTTATCGATAATAATTTACTTAGTGAAATTGGTGAATTAATCGAAAAATATCTGGTACCAATAAGTAATAAAAATCTTCTAACCTCTTGTTGAAACACAATAATTAAAGCTATTGCTCCTACTCCAATAATTTGACTTAAAATTGTTGTTAATAGTTGCATGTCAAATGCACGCACAATTAACCAAACCAGATAAACAGTGAAAACGCCAATAAAAATATTCATTGCAACTGTTTCTCGTATTATCATGTAAACTTTATACATAATAAAGGCAACAAGAAAAATATCAAGTAAGTCGAGAAATCTTATAGTAATAAACAATTCCGTCATGTATCGAAATTAATTTTTACAAACCTAAGAGAATTTAGTAAATTACCCAAATGTCTGTATTTTATTTAATTATTTAGAGTTTGTCCATAATGTCCGATTTCATCGTTATTCTCGACCTTCAAATCAGTCATGTACTTTAGTACACTCCTGATTTTCAGCTCATCGAAACCTCGAACTCGAACATTCTGTCTAAAACTCTCGACTTTATAAACAGACAATATTAAGAAACATAATTTTTCTTAAATAATTTATTAGATAAATATTTAATTTTTTTCCACATAAAATTATTATATCTAACGATAAAAAAAGTCATTACAGATCCAACTAATATTGAAAAGAACATAACAATTATTGTTGTCAAAGGACTTTTAGTATCTAAACCTCTTTCAAAAAGCATAACAAAAGGAACAATTATCATTATCAGAGCCAGACTTAAAAACACATAATCAGAAAATACATTTACTAGCATCGCCGATTTATATGTTTTTGAGTTAATGAAAACTTCATATTTTTGTTTTGCATGATATGCTGCTTTTGCTTTAGCTCTGGCTTTTTCTTTTTTTATCCATTCTTCGTACGAAAAATCGTCATTTTTATTTGCATTTGGTTTTGGCTCATTATATTTACCAGCTTTATAATTGATTAAAAAAATATATGCTTCATTGATTAACAAAAATAATTCATGTGCATTTGGAGACTTATTTATATCAGGATGATAAATCTTTGCCATTTGACGATAAGCCTTTTTTATTTGTGACACAGAAACTTCGCCCGACAATCCTAATATTTTGAGATACTCATCCAAATAATATTTGATGTTAAATTTTTTTTATAAAGTTATAAGATATAATTTTATTAAAAAATTTCAGAAATGGTTTCTGGTACTATTTTAAAATTAATGGGATGGAAAATTGAAGGTAGTTTTCCAAATATTGATAAAGCAATTGTAATTGTAGCTCCTCATACAAGCATGATGGACTTTGTGTTAGGTAGGTTATGCTTTAATTCTTTAGGTATTTATGTGAACTTTCTAATTAAACAAGAATTATTTTTTTTTCCTTTAGGTTTTATATTACGTGGCTTAGGTGCTTTACCTGTTGCTAGAGATCAAAAAAACAATATGGTTGAAAAAGTATCTCAGTTATTTCGTAGTAAAAAAAGAATGTTCTTAGTAATAACTCCAGAAGGAACTCGAAAAAAAACAACCAATTGGAAACGAGGATTTTATTTAATAGCACAACGAGCAAAAGTTCCAATCTATTTAGGAGCAGTTGATTATAAAAAGAAAGTAATGATTATTGGTTCTGAATTTCAAATAACAGGCGATGCAAATACTGATATGAACTCAATTAAAAAATTTTATATTGGTGTTACTGCAAAACATCCTGAAAATTTTTCAATTGGAAAAATAGATTAAAATATTCATAAAATGACTGATAATTTAAATATTTCGATTGTTCAATCAGATATTATATGGGAAGATATTGATAAAAACCTTGATTATCACTATTCATTAATCGAAAACTTAAAAAACCAAACTGATATTATTGTTTTACCCGAAATGTTTACAACCGGTTTTTCGTTACATGCTGAAAAATTAGCAGAAACGATGGACGGTAAATCAGTAAAATGGATACAAGAAACTGCAAAAAAACTTTCATTTGTTGTTACAGGAAGTATTATTATTAAAGAACATGACAACTATTACAACCGAATGATTTGGGCTCAGCCAGATGGTAAATTATTTTATTATAACAAAAGGCATTTATTCAGAATGGGTAATGAACACAAGCATTATTCATTTGGGAATGAGAAAGTAATTGTTAATTATAAAGGCTGGAATATTAGATTATTGGTTTGTTATGACTTGCGTTTTCCAGTATGGAGTCGTAATAAAAAAGATTACGACATGGCTA
>MEND01000180.1:10995-12443 GCA_001768975.1 Bacteroidetes bacterium GWA2_31_9
CCAGTTACTAGAGCTGAAGCATGGAAAACTCTACTTTCAGCCCGAGCTATTGAAAATCAAGCATATATAATTGGTGTTAACAGATGTGGAATTGATGGAATGAATTTAAATTATTCTGGTGACTCCCGAATTATTGGACCTGATGGAAAAATCATTTCAGCTTGCGATGAATTTAAAGAACAAATAATTACAACTTCAATTTCTAAAGAATTACTATCGAATTTAAAGCAAAGTTTTCCTGTTCTTTTAGATTCAGATGACTTTGAAATTTTGTAAAATAAAAAAAAGGCATTTGAAATTCAAATGCCTAAATATTTTTTCATTAACCTATTTTTAGTCAGTTAAATCAACTTCTCCAAATCCAGCACTATGAGCATCTGCTGCAAGATCATTTAAGCTTTTAACTGCACGTTTAAAAGTAATAGTACAATGTGAAAAATTACTTGGATTAACACCTACATAAACCACAGGATCTCCAACGTTATTAACTGTATTATAGTCAGCAACAACTTCATTATCAATAATCCAAACCATTTTATCAGGATCGTCATCATTAATTGAAACCCCAATATTTTTAAATCGATGATAAATAATTAAATCAATTGCATCAGCAACAAATTCTGGTGGGTCAAAAGGTAATATTTCATATATTTCATTAACAGTTTCCAATGCTGGAAATCTTAATCTTGCTTTTAGTGTAAAATTGTCAACAACTTTATTTTTATCAATATACCAATCTCCTAATGACATTTCAAGGTCTCCATAATTAAAAACTTCATCAATTTTAGATGAAATATTGATAAACTCACTTCTTCCATAAACAAGATACATCCAAAGAGGACCAGCTGTTGATAAAAATCCATTTGCATCATTTAGCTGTATAAATGTAGGAAACCAACCTGTTACAGTATCTGTTATATTTGGACCATTTTCTTCTACAATACTTTCTAATTTCCAAACTCCTTCCATTAACTCATTTGTTGGTGTAGGGTCTTCTTCTTCTGTTTTCTTACACGAAGAAACTATAATTGAAAAAGATAAAACTAGAATTATTAAAGGGTAAAACGTTTTAATTTTCATAATTTTAATTTTAGTTATTAATTATTAAACAAAATATTCTTACGTATTTTTTTTTATTTAGTTACAAATATAGTGATTTTCAAAAATCCGGCAAATAATTTTCATTTATAGATTTAGATTCATTGCTATTAATTCAGCAATATCATAGTTTTTTATATCTTCTTCCTTATTTTTATATTTCAATCCATCGGTAAGCATAACCATACAAAACGGGCAAGCTGTTGCAATAATATCTGCTCCAGTTTCAATTGCATCTTCGGTTCTTTCAATAAATATTTCTTTATTTCCTTTTTCGGCTTCTTTAAACATTTGCCCTCCTCCTGCTCCACAACAAAGTGCAAAGCTTTTGTTTCGCTTCATTTCTATTA
>MEND01000180.1:12461-31964 GCA_001768975.1 Bacteroidetes bacterium GWA2_31_9
TTATCATAGAATCGAGAAAATCGATGTAATTTATAATCTCATATCTTCCTCCCACATCCGGATATTCATTTTTGAAAGTATTATAACAATGTGGGCAAATAGTTATAATTTTTTTCACCTCATATCTTGTAAAAGTATCAATATTAGCTGTTGCTTGCATTAAAAAAAGCATTTCGTTTCCGGCTCTTCGAGCTGGGTCGCCAGTACAGGTTTCTTCTTTTCCTAAAACTGCATAATCTACATTCAAAAAATTAAGAATTTTAGCAAAAGCTTTAGTTACTTTTTTATATCTATCATCAAAAGCTCCGGCACAACCAACCCAAAATAAATATTCAGGCTTTTTCCCTGAAGCAAAAACTTCAGACATTACTGGAACTGTTATATTTGTATTTTCGCTCATATTTAGTAAGATGTAATATTTAAGAGGTAAGATTTAAAATTTAAGATTTATTGTGAATTTTTTCGGGAATAGCTAAGAATTTTTGTCAATTCATTCACACAACGCCATGCAAATTTTTTTAATCGTTTTTGTAATTCGTATTTATCCATAAAATATTACATTTTACATTTTAAATATTACTTATAATGTCCAATTTAATCGATCTTCTGAAGAATATTGCCAAGGTGCACCATTATTTTCAATATTTGAAAAAATTGCATTTAACCCTGCTGGTCCAGCAGCTTCTTCCATTACCAAATATCTTCTCATATCTAAAATCAATGTTGGATGATTAATATTAACCGGACATTCTGTGGCACAAGCATTACATGTTGTACAAGCCCATAATTCTTCTGTAGAAATATAATCGTTTATCAATGATTTATTATCAGAGTAATCTTTACCTTGTTTAATAATTTTATTACCTTTTTCGTTCATTCTTTGACGCACATCAATAAATAACTTGCGTGGAGATAATTTTTTTCCTGTAATATTAGCTGGACAAACTGCGGTACATCTTCCACATTGTGTACAAGTTAATGAGTCAACAAAATTCTTCCAACTAATATCTTCAATATCTTTGATTCCAAATCTTGAAGGGGCAGAATTATCACTAGTTTCAGAAAAGACAAGATTAGGATCCATCATTAACTTCACCTCTTTATATACATTTTCCATTATTGGTAATTTTCCAAGTGGTTCTAATCTACTCAAAAACACATTTGGAATTGACATAAACACGTGAAAATGTTTAGAATAAGGCAAGTAATTAGCAAAAAAGAATACTAATAAAATATGAATCCACCACGATACTTCTCTTATGAAATGAAAATAATACGGATTTAATGAACTATTAGGTGAAATTATTAATGAGCTTATTGGATACAGACCAACGTTTTCATTAGTAGAACCTAAATACCCTAAGTTCATTCCAACTAAGCTCAACATTAATGTTAATATTAAAATCAATGAAAAATTTGCATCTCTGTGTGCTTTATGAGTCATTTCAATTCCATTAAATCTTTTTAGTTTTATGACAACTCTTCTGATAATGAAAATCACTATAAGTAAAGCAATTAAATATCCAAAAATATCATTTGATGCAGTAAGAACATTATATACCGGACCCAAAATCGATAAAGAATTTTCAATATTTAAACAACCATCAATTACCATTTCAATACTACCAATACAAATAACACAAAATCCCCAAAATACAAGAGCATGCAAAGTTCCTGTTAAAGGTTTTCGTAAAATTTTAGTTTGAAAAAAAGCAATTTTGATTGTATGAATAATTCTTCTTCCAAAATCATTAACTGGATAAGCTTTTTGTGTAATTTTTAGCAAGAAAAATAATCTTCGAATAGTATAGATAAAGACACCTAATGTTAAAAATAAAGTAAAAATAAAAACAGTTTGTTTTATCATATTTTAGTTAGTTTAATTAGCTACAATAATATAAATTTATGTGTTAATTTCAAATTATTAAACCAATGAAATATTAATGTTTTCAATCATATTACAAATTTATTTATTTAATTTGTAAATGAAATCTTTGACAGTTGGAATACTTCTTACTTTTTTCATTACATTTCTATTTCATCAAAACATATTTTGCCAAGAAATTGAAGCTAAAATAGATTTAAAAAACTGCATTAACGACCGAATTTTGATTTCGTTAAACCTAACTCACTTAAATAAATCTGATAGCATAACTTATCGTTTTCCGAAAACTATTCCGGGTTTATATACAATTGTTGATTTTGGCAAATTTATAGATGAGTTTAATGCTTATGACAACTCAGGAAACCTGCTTAAAACGAATAGAAATTCCAAAAATGAATTTGTTATTTATAATTCATATAATTTAACTAAAATTGAATATTTGCTTAACGACACATGGGATGAAGCATTATCTGACGAATCAATTTTTTACCCTTCAGGAACTCGTTTTGAAGAAAATAATTTCTTTCTATTAAACCTTTATGCCTTAATCGGTTATTTTGATGACAATGTTCAATTAAAATATAAAATATCAATAAATAAACCCCAAAATCTGGAAATAATTTCTGCAAACAAATTCACAAAAATTAATGATAGTACAAATGTTTTTAAATTCAATTTATTTAGTGAATTAGCTGAAGAGCCAATTCTTCTATCTCAGCCAGATACAATTAGTTTTACTAGCAATAATAATAAGTATATAATTAATACTTACTCCGAAAACCTTCAACTTAATTCAGCATTTTTATTAGATACAATAAAAAGCGTCATAGAAGCTGTTAATAATCAGTTCAATAATTTAGTAGATAGTACTTATTACATAAATTTAGTATATGACAATTGGCTTGATAATCGTGGAGGTGGAATGGAACATAAAAATTCTTGTGTAATAGTATTAAGTAATAGAATTAGAGTTGATCATTTGTATTTTATTATCAAGGAGAAAGTTGCACATGAATATCTACATTGCATAACTCCATTGAATTTGCATAGCATTGCAACTAAAAATTTTGATTATTCTGGAAAAACAAATACTAAATTATTATGGTTTTATGAAGGAGTTACAGAATATTTATCAATGAAGATTTTATTAAGCCAAAAACTTATTAGCACTAATAAGTTTCTTAGAGAAATAGGTTGCAATATTTATGATAATGAAAAAATGAATGATAAAAATTATTCTCTGGAAACTGTCAGCAAAGAAGTCTTAAATAAATTATATAATGACTTTTTCATGAATTTCTATTACAGAGGATGCCTTACTGCATTTGCTTATGATATTTGGTTACAAAAAGAAACAAAACACAATTTAACAGCCTTAATAAGAGACATATATAAAGATAATAATCGAGTGGCTTTCCACGAAGATAGTCTTTATTATTTTTTTGAAAAATATAGTGGGGCTAAAAATGATGAATTTATAGATTTATACATTCGAGATTCTAAAGAATTAACTTTAAATCATTTTTTTAATAAAATAGATTTATTTATTACAGATTCATTAAAACAAACGTTTGTAGTTTTAAGATATTTTATTACAAACAAGTCGAATATTAAGGAAATCAACAATAATATTTATTTTATTTCAGATAGTACAAAAAATATTTTTGAAAACGAAACAGCTAAAATTATCGAAATAAATAATAACTCAATTAACCTTAACAATGCTATACAAAGCTTAATGTACGCTAATAATGTAAAGTTTTTAAACATGACCTATGAAGTTAATAACAAAATAATTCAAAAAGATATAAAAACTCTGGTAAAAGCTAATGGAAAAAACTATTATATTGTATTAAACACATATAAATCAGATAATAATAAATTTTTTAAGTTTATTAATTCAAATTAAGCTTTAACATTTGGTTTTACTATTCAATAGTTCGTTATATTTTTTATCATTTATTTTTAGAAAAGGGCTAAAGCCCTGAATTTGTATTTTTAAATTAACCCACGACCTAAAGGACGTGGCAACAAATATTGCTTATTTTCAAACTGTTAAAAAAACATAACGAACTATTGACTATTGGTAGGCTCAATTTGATTTTCAGAGAAAATGAACAGTAACACTGAAAGTGTTGAATACTCTTGATTTATATGTTCAACTACTTCGTAGTTGAGCTTGTGCCTTGTTCGCTTAACCACCTGCTTCGCAGGTGGTTATTCAAATTAAATCCTTTCATAATTTTAAAAATCTGTGTATTGTTAAATTGAATCTTGATGTGGCTGAATTGTTTTTTTACTTTGTAAGTTCAATTTGTTTTTTTAGAGAAATTGCATTTTTATTCAATCCGAATAAAATCGGGATAAATCCCTTTTGCATTGTTCGTTCTTTCTTTTTTTGGCAATTAAATGGGGTAAATTTGGGGATGTAATAAAAGTTAAATGAGTAAACCAAATTGAACTTACTTACATATTAACATATTTATTTTAGAAAAAATCATTAAAAAACCAGTCAAATTTATTAATTTTGCAAGCTTAAATATGAGACAATAACAATTTATGAACGAGGAAGAATTCAGGGAATGGGAAGAAATTATGAACATTGTTCATAGATTTGAACAGATGCTTGAAAATAATGCGAATTCTTTCTTTGAAGAAGATGAATTTGAAAGTCTTGCTGACTATTACCTCGAAAATAATAAACTCAGCAATGCCTCTAAAGCAATAGAATACGGACTTGGAATATATCCAACTTCAAACTCCATTAAACTAAAAAATGTTCAGCTTTTAATTGATCAAAAAGAATTTGATAAAGCTTTTGCAATAATTGGTATTATTGAAAAATCGAAATCTTTTTCTTATGAAGTAAATGTATTGAAAGGCACAATATATAATCTTAAAAATGAACCCGATAAAGCAGAAATTGAATTTGAAAAAGCACTTCTTTTAATAGAAGATGAATCTGTTCTAGATGAAATATTATTAAATATTGCAATATCATTTGAAGTTACTTTTCATTACGAAACTGCATTAAAATACTTAAATAGAGCAATTAAAATAAATCCATCCAACTTTGAAATACTTTTGGAAATGGCTATTTGCTATGAAAGAACTACAAACAATAAAAAAGCTATTGAATATTACATAAAATACCTCGACGAAGAACCATTTGATGCCGAAGCTTGGTTTTCTTTAGGAATCTCTTATTCATTTACTGAAAATTATGAAAAAGCTATTGAAGCTTACGATTTTGCAATCGCTATTAACGATAAATTTTCATCAGCATATTTCTATAAAGCAGATATTTATGTTAATATTAAGAATGATTACCTTAAAGGATTAGATGTATATTTTGACTACTTAGCTCTAATTAAAGACGACCCTAGCGTATATTATTATATTGGAGAATGTTATGAAAATTTAAGTGAATTTGAAAAAGCACTTGATTTTTATAACAAAACCCTATTAATTGAGCCCAAATATGCTGATGCTTATCTCGGAATTGCTTATGTTCATTTAGAATTAAACAATATAGATATTTGTTTAGAAAATGTAATAATAGCTTTAGAAATTGATAACGAAAACCCAGAATATTGGTATTTATATGCTAAAGTTCAAAGTAATAAGTCAAATTATGAAGAAGCAAAAAAAGGCTTCGAAAATGCTTTAAATATTGAATCATTTGATGAAGAAATATGGATTGATTTTTCAGATTTGTTTTATACAAACAACAAAATTGATGAAGCAATTAAAACCCTAAATGAATCACAAACATATTGCCCCGATAGTGCCGATATAGCATATAAACTAGCTTTTCTTTTTAGTAAAGCAGAAGCATTTAAGTCGATGTATAGCTCGCTCGAAAATGCATTTATTTTAGACTCAACTAGATTTGATAATTACAAAGAAATGTTCAGCCATTTAGAAAATGACTTGCAATTCATTGAATTAATAAAAAAATATAAAATTAAATAACATGATTAACATTCCATTTTTACCTGAAAGATCTTGCAAGCCACGTACAACTGGCATTACAATGATGATGGATAAAGGATTAAGTTTAAAGGAAACTGAAAATTTTATTTCTTCCAGTAGCGAATATACTGATTTTGTAAAATTTGGATTCGGAACAGCACTTATTACTAAAAATCTTGAAGAAAAAATTAAACTTTATAAAGAAGCTAATATTAAGCCTTATTTAGGAGGAACATTGTTTGAGATATTTATAATCAGAGGCTTATTTGATGAATACAGAAGTTTAATTGATAAACTTAAATTAGAAGTTGCAGAAGTTTCAGATGGTGCAATTACAATGAACCACGACGATAAATGCAAATATATTGATGTTCTTTCAAAACAAGTTACCGTTTTGTCTGAAGTAGGTTCTAAAGATGCAGGAGTTACAATTCCACCTGAGGAATGGAACTCAATGATGAAAACTGAATTAAGTGCAGGAGCATGGAAAGTTATTGCTGAAGCAAGAGAAAGTGGAAATTTAGGAATTTACAATTCCGATGGCAAAGCAAATAAAAGTCTAATCGACAATATATTATGCGATATTGCTCCCGAAAAAGTTCTTTGGGAAGCACCACAAAAAGCTCAACAAGTTTGGTTTATTAAGTTATTAGGCTCAAATGTAAACCTTGGAAATATTTCAAATCAAGAAGTTATATCTCTAGAGACTTTAAGACTTGGCTTAAGAGGCGACACATTAATGGATTTTTTACCAAACAATAGTTACATAAATGAAAATTATTAGAAGACTTTACGACTGGGTTCTTCATTGGGCAAACACACCATTTGGTGGCACAGCGTTATTTATTTTAGCATTTGCAGAGTCATCGTTTTTTCCAATACCACCTGATGTTTTATTAATTGCATTAATTTTAGGAGCAAGACTGAAAGCTTTTAAATTTGCAACAATTTGCACAATAGGCTCTGTTACTGGAGCTATTGCAGGTTACTCTTTAGGTTATTTTTCTTGGTGGACACAAACAGGTGAATTTTCATCATTTGCTAATTTCTTTTTTAATCACATTCCTGGATTTACCCATGAAATTTTTTACAGTGTAAAGGAAATGTATGACACTTGGGATTTCTGGATAATTTTTACAGCTGGTTTCACTCCTATTCCTTATAAAATTTTTACTATTTCTGGTGGAGCATTTCAGATGAATCTTACAATGTTTATAATTGCTTCAATAATAAGTCGTGGAGCGAGATTCTTTTTAGTAGCATACTTATTATGGAAATTTGGAAAACCTATTCAAAAATTTATTGATAAATATTTCAACATACTTGCTTTAGTTTTTACGGTATTACTTGTTGGAGGATTTGTGTTAATAAAATACTTATTTTAGTTAATGAAACTTTTTGGACTTGTTGGTTTTCCACTAGAACATTCATTCTCAAAAAAATACTTCACAGAAAAGTTTGCTAATGAATATTTAAGCGATTGCAAATTTGAATTATTTTCAATTGACAGTATTACAAAAATTAATGATATAATTTTATCAAATCCTAATCTAAAAGGATTCAGTGTTACAATACCTTACAAAGAAAAAATAATACCATTTTTGACCGATTTAGATATTACTGCATCAGAAATTGGAGCTGTAAATTCGGTCAAAGTAATAAGACAAAATAATGACATTCAATTAATTGGATATAATACTGATACTTTTGGATTTACTGAATCTTTAAAACCATTATTAGCGAATTTTAATTCTTGTGCACTTATTCTTGGAACTGGTGGAGCTGCAAAAGCAGTTGAATATTCATTAAAAAAATTAAATATTGAATATAAGTTTGTATCACGTTCAAAAAGGTCTAAAGTATTAACATATTCGGATTTAACAGATAATGTAATTAGTTCTCATAAATTAATTATTAACTCTACTCCTCTTGGTATGTTTCCAAAAGTTGAAAATTGTCCAGACATACCATATAATGCACTAACAAATAATCATATACTTTTCGATTTAACTTACAATCCAGAGATTACTACATTTTTAAAAAATGGACTTAAAAAAAATGCTAAAATTAAAAATGGACTCGAAATGCTTCATATTCAAGCAGAAAAATCGTGGAAGATTTGGAATTCCTAAAATCTTTTTTTTAATGTTTATAAATAGGTATAACAATACTTAATTATTGTTTATTTTTTTATAAATTTGCTTCATTAACCAAAAACTAATAATTATGAAATTTGAATTACCAAAACTACCTTATGATTTAAATCAATTAGAGCCTGTTATTACAGCTAAAACTTTTGAATTTCACTATGGAAAGCATCATCAAGCTTATGTGAATAATTTAAATAACCTAGTGCCAGGTACAAAGTTTGAAAATGCAACACTTGAAACAATAATTAAAGAATCTGACGGCGGAATTTTTAATAATGCTGCTCAAATTTGGAATCATACATTTTATTTTATGTCATTTGCACCAAATGCAGGTGGTGAACCTAAAGGAAAGCTTGCAGAATTAATTACCAGAGATTTTGGCTCATTTGCAGAATTTAAAGACAAGTTTGCAAAAGCAGCAACAACATTATTTGGCTCTGGTTGGGCTTGGCTGGTAATAAATAAAGAAGGTAAACTAGAAATTACTCAAGAAAGTAACGCAGGCTGTCCTTTAAAACATGGATTAAAACCACTTTTAACAATTGATGTTTGGGAACACGCATATTACATTGATTATCAAAATCGTCGTCCCGATTATATTGCTGCATTTTGGAATATTGTTGATTGGAAAGTTATTGAAGAAAGATTGTAAAAAGACTAATATTATAATGCGAAAGCAACTCTAAAAGGGTTGCTTTTTTATTGATTATCATCCTGTTTTTTCCTTTTTGAATAATATATTGAGATTGTAATTGAAATTACAGCAACAACCATAAATGCAATAATTCTATATATAATATCAACTCTTGCAAGGTCGAATATGAATAAATATAATACTGTAGCAATTAAAGTGTATAATGCCATTGCTCTGTATTTATTATTCTTTAGCATAAAGCTTAATAAGAAATAACATCCCGCAGCTAAAGTCCATGATAGTGTAACAAAGTTAACCGGAACGACTTTGTATAAAGCATATAAAACAGTAAAAAATCCAATTATTAAATAAAAAACTCTTAATAAATCGGTTTTTATATCTAATCTTTCTTTTTGCCAATTAATTATTCTTGCAGATACCAAAGGAACAATAGCAAAAGATATATTAATAGAATCGACAGATTTTGAGGCTATTAAATAAGTAACTAAAAGCATTAAAAATAACACAAAATTCATGACAATAATTATTTTAGACCTGAACCATATTGCCATTGAAACAACTAATAAACTTTGAATTGATAAAAACAAAAACGAATAAGGCAAATTATAAATTCCAAATACCGCAATGCTTATTGAAACAAATCCATATAAGGCATATAACGCTGGTGTAAATTTCCATTCTGAATATCGTTTTAATAATACTGAGAATACAAGGCAACTAGTAGCTATTGAGAAGAATATTCCGATATAGTTATTCAAATAAAAGAATACAATATAAATTAGAAGCAATAATGAAAAAAATAAACCATTCATTATTACTGAAATAAAAATAACCGCATCAGGGAATTGCCCCTTCTGCTTACATAATATTAACATCGAAAATAACGTAACATAAAATAATAAATAAATTATAGTATTCTGATCATTCGCAATTTCAGGAGATTTAGATACTAATATGTGATTTGTTAATAGCCACAATAAAAAAAGGACATATCCAAAAAACATACTCGACAATGTTAATTTCCACCAACCATGAATATAAAATAAAACTACAGCAACAATTGCAGCTGAAACTACAATAATAAACTGAAAATGTGTAGTATTACTTATACTTGCAGTAAGCAATAACATTAAAACTGATATACTCGCTTTTAATTCCGATTTGCTTTTTAATGCAAAGAAATGCTGAACAATAACAACACATAATATTAATCCTAATGCAATCTCTTTATTTGAAATAAGCGGAATATCTGAAAAGAAATATAATCTTAAAGTAATGTAGTAAATAAGGATATTACTAATAAAATTGAGTTTTGAAGATAAAGATGCAAAGTTTTTACGAAGTAAGTGTGATATTAAAAAAGTTCCAATTACAGCACAATAACCAAATATTGCAGCAATTAACGATTGTCCTGTGTTTAAAAAATATTGATTTATAAATGAAATTCCAAAAAGGAAAACGATAGTTCCCATCCAAGCCAGCCCAAACTCTCCAAATCGAGATTCGATACCTGAATGTTCTGAATTTATTGGTTGATTTTCTTCAATAGAAAGTTCTGATATAGAACTTTCTACTGTGGTATTGTTATTTGTAGCTATACCAAATTTACTTTCTAATTGAAAAATTCGGTTTTCTAAATTATTTATTTTGTTTTTTAAACTATCAAAATCTTCATTATGATTATTATTTTTCATGAGTTAAAAATTTAATTTAATCAAATAATCATAATTTTAAAATTTAATTAATCAACATGTTCTAATTCTGGAGCTCTTTTCCAAGGTGGCAATAATCTTAATAATACTATTAGAATTAATATTGGTATAACCATCCACATTAATCCAACTAACCATCCTTCTCCACCAATCATCTCTAGTTTAAACGTTGTAAAACCTAAGAAACTCTTAGAAAAAAGTTGACCTCCAATAACAACATTCCATCTCATAAAGAATATTCCAACTAAAACCATTACTCCAATAAATCCATATATTGTTTTTCTTAAATTATCATTTGGTTTATAAAACTGTAACCAACCTAATACAAATAATGGTATAATTGTTCCAATAAGACCTTGAATAATTAAAAATGTATATTGCAATTTTCCATTAACTAACATGTGTAATATGTCAAATGATTCTTCAGCTTCATAAATCCTATGCACCTGATCTAATGACTCTAAAACAAAATCAATTAATAGAATATAAAATAAATATTTTCCAACTGCATCAAGGCATTTCATATCTAATTTCACTTTTCTGAAATACGAAATAGCCATATATACCAACATTACCATTGCAATTCCTGAAACTATTGCTGAAAATAAAAATACTATTGGCATTAATACCGTTGACCACCAAGGGTTTGCCTTAATAGAACCGAAAATAAAACCAACATATCCATGAAGTAAAAATGCAGAAGGAATACCTATTACTGTTACAATACCACCAAGTTTTTCGTCCATTCTTCTTGATTTTTCAGAAGTATCGTTTACCCCAAGTGTTAACATTTTATAAATTAACCTCATAATTCCTTTTTTCTCCTGAGACCAAATAACCATATCATAACGATATTCTAACCAAATTTCAACTAATAAAACAGCCATTAAATACCATAAATATACAAATCCAAAAATAGCCATTGCGGAAGTCAAGTGTGGAGTAATCATTATCTCCCAAGCTCTTAGCGGTTGACCTAAATGACTAATCAGTGGCATTGTTGCTACAAGCATAAAAGCCAAAGCACTCAACAAAGCAATAAGATATGTTGGTTTTAGTGCTTTAATTTTAAAAACTCTTTCAAGTGAGGCTAAAATAAAAGCTCCTGCTACTAAACCAGTTATATAAGGATAAAGTACAATTAGTACACCCCAATTTAATTCAAGTTCGTTTGGATAAATAAAACCATCTACTTTAGATAGCATTTCTGTAACATGTTCTGCTGCAATCATAATTATCTTACTTCTGAGTTTAACGAATTATAATATAGTTTACTTCCTGTATTTAAATGTGGCTTCAAAACCTGACAATTATGCTCTTTTAAGAATTTTTTCATATTGCCATCTTTATCATTTAAATCGCCATATTGTCTCGCTCCAGTTGGACAAATATCCATACAAGCAGGGTTTAAACCCTTTTTAATTCTGTGATAACATAAAGTACATTTATCTACAACTCCTTCATCAGGAAGAATATATCTACATCCATAAGGACAAGCCTGAACACAATATCTACAACCAACACAATAAGTTTTGTCAACTAATACAATTCCATCAGGACTTTCATAAGTAGCACCAACAGGACAAACCTGAACACATGGTGATTTTGAACAATGATTGCACATCTTTGGAACAAAAAAGGTTTGAAAAATATTTTCGTCAGGAATTGTTTGTGTAAAACCATCAATACCTCCATTAGGTGCCACAACATTTATTTTTTCATCATTGGTAATTGTATATTGTTCGACCCAACTTCTAAAATAAAATGGTTCAAGTGGAACATTGTTTTCCGTTTTACATGCTTTAGCACAACTTCCACAACCTATACATTTATCTAAATCTATTCCTATTCCATACCATTTTCCTGTTTCATTTTCAGGATTTGCAGCAAAAACAACTGCATTAAATGGCTTAACAAATGATGCTGCAAACATGCCTCCGGCAATTGCAGCGGAATTTCTAATAAAATTCCTTCTTGAGTTTGATTTTATTCTTTTAGTTCCCATGGCATGTGTGGATTATGACAATCAATACATTTATTTTCTACATTATGTTCTGCTAAATTGACTTGTGCAATTTTAGATTTTTTAGCTGCATTTAACTCATGACATTTCCCACAATGCTCTCTCTCTGTTGGAATTATCATTTTTACTGTCTCAGGATTTTCCATGTGTAAATATCCTGGTCCATGACAAACTTCACATTGAAGTTTTTGATGAACATCAGATGCTTTAGCTTTTACTATTGTGTCGTGACACATTTCGCAAGTTTCAACACCTACAAATTTAGCAATAGGTTCTTCATTTTCTTTTAATGACAATGAGCGATAAGCTCCTAGCTCGCCATAGGAGTCTGGTACTAAAAAGTAGCGAACTACTAAAAATAAAGCAATAAATATTGCAAATGCTAAAAGAAGCCTTCTTAATTGTATTGGCATATTAATTAATTATTTAAATGTTAAAAAGCACTATTATAAAACATAAAAATTAGCTCATAAAAGTACGCTAATCTTTAAAAAACACAAATTGGGAATATTTTTCATATAATCATCATTCATCTTCTAAATAATTGAATTTATGATAAATAAAAAATATGATTTAAAAAACATAATATATATAGAATCATTCTATATTATTATATTTCAGAATTTCAGATACTTATGATTAAATGTTATTTAGCATAATTTAAGCAGTAGGATACCTATTTGCTTCAGAAATTGTTTTTCTGCATGTACTCGCCCCAATCTTTCCAAACTGGCTCATATCCTTGTAAGCGAATAATTTTCGCAAATTCATTTGGAGTTCTATTGTCGTGTACTTCAAATTGTTCGAGTTCCGACATATTATTGCTATAACCACCAGGCTCGGTCTTTGAACCTGCACTTATTGATGTTATTCCAAGCTTAATAATATTATCTCTGAATTTTTTGCTTTCTCGTACAGATACCGAAAGTTCGATAAACTCATCTAAAAGACGATAAGAAGTAATTAATTGAACTAATTCTTTATCAGACATAATAACATTAGGCTGAAAACTACCAGCATGAGGGCGTAATCGTGGAAAAGATATTGAAAATTTAGATTTCCAGAATTTTTTCTTTAAAAAGTTTAAGTGTGTAGCAACAAAAAAAGACTCTGTTCGCCAGTCTTCCAAGCCAAGTAATGCACCTATTCCAATTCTATGAATTGAAGCCTCTCCTATCCTCTCTGGAGTATCTATTCTATAATCATAATCAGACTTTTTTCCTTTTGGATGATAAATAGGATAGTTTACTTTATTATATGTTTCTTGATAAACATAAACTGTATTTAACCCTAATTCGTATAATTCGCTATATTCATGTTGTTCAAGCGGTTGTATTTCTATTGAAATTAATGAAAAGAATGGCTTAATAGCTTTAATTACTTCTTTTAAATAAGCTAATCCTGCTCTTTTAGGTGATTCACCGGTAACTAAAAGAACATGCTCATAACCATAAGATTTAATGACTTTTACTTCATTTAAAACTTCGTCGATGCTAAGGGTTTTTCTTTTAATATCATTTTCGTGATTAAATCCGCAATAAGTACAATGGTTAGTACATTCGTTCGATAAATATAGAGGAATATAAAGTTGCATTACTTTTCCAAAACGCTGAACTGTTCGCAAATGGCTTTTTTGAGCCATTATTTCTAAGAATGGAGATGCAGCAGGAGAAATTAATGCTTTAAAATCTTCAATATTAATATTGTTCTTTGCTAATGCTATTTCAACATCATTAGTAGTTTTGGAATAAATTTGGTCAGTTATTTCAGACCAATTGTATTTTTTTATGATTTCGGAAAATAACATCTTTTTTTAAATCTTGAATTAAATTTCATGTGTTTCTAATTTAGTAAGTAGTTCGTTTTCAAAGAATTTGAAATTAGACGATAGATGTTAGAATATAGAAGTTTGAAATTTAACTTCGTTGAACTCGCAAGCTCGGTTGAGGTTAGCTTCGCTGTTCATTCCTTTATTCCTTCATTTCTTCTTTCCTAAATCTTTAAATTCTAAATTCCTAATTTTTTAAATATTTGTAAAATTACATAATAATAAATAGATGTAAAATTCTTTTAATTAAAATCTAAATATTAATGAACTACTCTTCAAATTCTTTTTATAAGCCACAAAAGCATTCACCCTATTGGATAAGCTAATAATAAAAAACATTTTCAATTAAAATATTATCCAACGTGGCAGGAACACAAAACTTCACCAAAGCTATTTTACTGATAGTCTGTTTAGTGGGATTTGGTGTTTTGGTATTTAAGTGATATTTTGGATTTTTTGGAAAAGAAAAATAGTTTACTCAACAATTATTTTCTTATTCATAACTGTTTCGCCTGCAATAACTTTTACAAAGAAAATTCCTTTGCTAACTGAACCAAGATTAATTTGTTTTTGAAAATGTTCATTAATTGATTTTGATTTTTCTGAATAAACTAGACTGCCTAACGAATTGTAAACTGTGATTTGTAAATTTTTGTTTTGTACATTATTGATTGAAAGGGTGAAGGTGGCGGTGGTTGGGTTTGGAAAGAGGGTTAAGTCATTGGTTGGCTTTTTGATTTTTTCATTTTCTTTTAAGATTATTCCATTTTCGTTAAAAACACCAACACCACCACCATTAGAACCAACCCATTTATTTTCCTGATTATCAATCACTATTGACTTAATTGAATTGTCTGGAATACCTGAATTAGAGGTATTATAAATAGTCCAATTTATATCATCAAATTTTGCAATACCACCACCATCTGTACCAAACCATTTATTACCTTGTGAATCAATAGTGATAGACATAACATTATTATCAGGCAAATCAGAATTTGCAGTATTATAGATAGTCCAATTAATATTATCAAATTTCACTACACCTAAATTATATATGCTAAACCATTTATTATTTTGATTATCAATAGCACCTGTTCGAATATAATTTGAGGGTAATCCTGAATTAGAAACATCATATATAGTCCAGTTAGTACTATCAAATTTTGCTATTCCTCCTAAAGTTCCAATCCATTTATTTCCCTGCTCATCAATGGAAATTGAACGAATATTATTTGAGGGTATATTGGAATTAGAAGTATCATAAATAGTCCAATAATCATTATTAAATTTTGCAATACCTCCAGCGTCTGCTCCAAACCATTTATTTCCTTGTGAGTCTATCGCAATTGAAATAAAATTACTATATGGTAAAATAGAATTAGAGTAATCATAAACTGTCCATATCACATTGTCAAATTGTGTAACTGTATTATATGTTCCAAACCATTTATTATCGTCTTCATCTACTGCTATAGAGAAAATAGAGTGATCCGTTAATCCAGAATTATTTACTGTAAATATTGCCCAATTAAAATTGTCAAAATTAGCTAATCCTCCAGTTTCACTCCCAAACCATTTATTGCCTTGTTCATCTACTGCTATAGATTGAATAAAATTAAAATGAGATGACAAATTTAAAATAGATGTATTATAATCAGACCAATTAGTATTGTCAAATTTTGAAAGACCATTTATTGTACCAAACCATTTATTTCCAGATGAATCAATTACAATAGTCCATAGTGAATTATTTGTTAATCCAGAATTTAAAGTATTATAAATTGTCCAGTTGGTATTGTCAAATTTTACAACTCCACCACCGTCAGTTCCAACCCATTTATTTTCAAATGAATCAATTTCAATAGTCCAAACGGAATTATCTGGTAATCCAGAATTTGTAGTATTAAAGTTAGTCCAGTTTGTATTGTTAAATTTTGATAGCCCCTCTAAAGTACCAATCCATTTATTGCCTTGGTTATCTATAGTAATTGAATGAACATAATTATCAGGCAAACCTGAATTATATTTATTGTAAAATGTCCAACTTACGTTATCAAATTTTAATACTCCATCATTAGTGCCGAACCACTTATTTCCTATCGAATCAATAGAAATACATTTGAATCCATAATATGTATTGTAAACAGTCCAGTTTATATTGTCAAATTTAGCCACACCATGATATGTTCCAATCCATTTGTTTCCTGTATCATCAATAACAATTGAAAGCACGTCATTATCTGGTAACCCAGAATTAAAGGTATTATAAATTTCCCAGTTAACATTATCAAACTTTGCAACTCCTCCACCATAAGTTCCAATCCATTTGTTCCCCAAGGAGTCAATTTTAACTGAACGAACGTGATTATCAGGTAAATTTGAATTTCCTCTGTTATAAAATATTGTCTCTCCAGTAGTAGAATTAATTTTCACTAAACCCCCTGTAGTTCCAACCCAAATAAAATTACTTTCTGATGCTAAAGCCATTATTTGAGAACCAACAGTATAATTAATCCACTGCGGATTTTGTGCAATAGAAATAGGTTTAACTAAAATTTGAAAAACAAACACAAATGCTATGATTATTAAGGCTTTATTATTCATTTATTTGTAAATTTAGTTTATTGTTTTGTATCTTTCACATGTTTTTGAATTGCAATAGGATTACGGCTTGTATGATACACACCTAAAATTTCAACTTCATTTTTCACTTCATCTATTACATAAAAAATTATATATGGAAACTTTATCAAATGAGCAGTTCTGAAATTATCAAAAGATATTTTGAACAGGAATGGATTTTGGCTAATTTTTCTAACAAAATCGTCAAAATAATCCAAAAAACGTATTCCCAAATTTTGACTTTTTAGTTCATACCAAATTGCAACTTCATTTATATCTAATTCAGCTTTTTTGTTGAGAAATATTTTGTAGTTGCTCATAAAGATTTTTTTTTGCTAAATCCCAGCTAACTCTATTTTCAGGGTTTTGTAATGAAACTTCATATCTTTTTCGTATATCTTCTTTTATTTCATTTGGGATTTCACTATTAACTTGCTCTATTTCATCAATTCTGGTTACAATGTTTAATGAACGAAGATATTTAATCAGAGCATTAACTTCTTTATTTTGGTTACTTTCGTTTACTTCTAAAATATATTGCATATTCACTTAATTTTTCTTTTTTTTTAATTTTATTTTCAAGAAAACATTATCTATTATAGAATTAATAATGATTTAAAACAAATATACAAATAATCAGATAAATAAAATAATAATTTTCATATATTTCCTAAGCCCCCATCATCCCAATCAAATCCCCCATCGATTTCAGATAATGTCGTTTTAAATAATCCTCAATTCCATCAACTATTTTAACAGAAACCCCAGGGTCGATAAAATTTGCAGTTCCAACCTGAATTGCACTTGCTCCGGCAAGCATAAATTCAATTGCATCAGTAGCATTCATTATTCCGCCAAGTCCTATTATTGGAATTTTTACCGCTTTTGAAACTTGCCAAACCATTCGTAATGCAATTGGTTTTATACATGGACCTGATAAGCCACCAGTAATTGTGGATAAAACTGGGCGGCGAGTTTCTGCATTTATTGCCATTCCAAGCAAAGTATTTATTAATGAAACCGAATCGGCTCCTGCATCTTCCACTGCTTTTGCAATTTCGGATATACTTGTAACATTTGGCGACAACTTAACTATTAATGTTTTTTTATAAGCTTTACGAACCTGTTCTGTAACGTCAAAAGCCGATGGACATGATGTTCCAAAAGCCATTCCTCCTGTTTTTACATTAGGGCAAGAAATATTTAATTCAATTGCAGGAATTGCATCAAGTTCATTTAATTGCTCTACCACAGCAACATAATCTTCAACTTTTGAACCCGAAACATTTACAATAATATTTGTTTTGTAGTCCTTTATTCTTGGATAAATATTTTTGACAAAGTATTCAAGTCCTTTGTTTTGCAGTCCAACAGCGTTTAACATTCCTGAAGCTGTTTCTGCCATTCGTGGATATGGATTTCCCTCTCGATGTTCAAGCGTAGTTCCTTTTACTACAATTCCACCAAGTCGGTTAACGTCAATAAAATCGTCGAATTCTTCGCCATAACCAAATGTTCCTGATGCTGTAAGAACAGGATTTTTTAAAGTCAACTGTCCTATTTTTATTTCTAAATCTACCATTTTAAATCTTTTATATTAAATACCGGACCTTCTGTACAAATACATAAATTGCCTTTAACTGTTTCAGTTACGCAACAAAGGCAAGCTCCAACTCCACATGCCATAGTATTTTCGAGCGAAACTTCACATTCTACATTGTTTTGTTTTGCAATTCTTGCAATTGCTTTCATCATTATTTCTGGACCACAAGTATAGATTATATCGAAATTATTTGCGTTTTTGAATAGCGAATGGTCAGTAATTAGTCCTTTTTCGCCCAAAGAGCCATCATTTGTGATGCAATAAACTTTTCCGAATTTATCGAATTCATCAAGTTCAAAAAGATCGTTTTTGGTTCTTGCACCCAAAAGTAATGAAACTTCGCAAGCATTTTCTTTTAATATTTTTGCCAAATATAACATAGGTGCAATTCCACAACCGCCACCTGCCAAAAGTGCTTTTTTGTTATTTTTTATCGAAAAACCATTTCCAAGCGGATATACAATGTTTACAATATCTCCCGCCATTAATTCGGACAATTTTCTTGTGCCTTCGCCGGCAATTCGCACTAGCAAACTAAAAGAGTTTTCGTTGTAATCCACATTGTGAATTGATAATGGTCGGCGTAAAAAAGTGCTATTACTTCCATTAACTAAAACCTCTACAAACTGACCGGCTTTAATTTCTTCAAGCTTTTCGGGAGCTAAAACTCTTAAAATGTAATAGTCATCATTCAGAATTTTATTTGTAATAACCTTACAATCATGTATTTTCTTCATTCCATTTTTTTAAGCTAAAATAAAGGTAAAATATTTAATAGCAATGATTATTTTAAGATTTGTTTGAAGTTTCAAGTTTGTTGTTTGAAGTTGCTGACGCAGAAATCCTAAATATAGGTTTCTCCTTCTTCGAAATGACATGAAGGAAGAAGTGACTAAAGTGACTTGAGTACTTAACGTTGAATAAAATTCTATTCTTTGAGCTGTTATCTTTTGATTTGGAACTTTGAGCTTTCTTTGAGCGAGGGCGATTCACTCCTTAGGAGAGTTAGAGAGATGTATATTGGAAAGACTAAGTTCCTAAAGTAAC